>CAIYFY010000001.1 GCA_903925535.1 uncultured Bacteroidota bacterium
GTCAGCGTCATGGCCATCATGGAGCGCCCGTGGAAAGCGCCCGTGTAGCAGAGGATACCGCTTTTACCTGTTGCCTGACGGGCAATCTTGATGGCATTTTCCACCGCTTCAGCGCCGGAATTGGTGATCATCACCTTGGTTCCGTTTTCTCCGTGCGGGAAAATTTCAGCCAGTTTTTCGGCCAGCTCAATGTATTTTTCATACATGGCCACATTAAAACAGGTGTGAATAAGGGTTTCAGCCTGTTTTTTGATGGCATCTACCACCGGTTTGGGGGAGTGCCCGGCGTTGAGGACGCCGATACCGCCGGCAAAATCTATCAGCTGCCTTCCGCTGGTGTCTGTAACAATGGCACCTTTGGCCATAACGGCAGTTGCCGGATTAAAAACGCCGATTGCATTGGGGACAACTTTTTTCCGGCGCTCGAGGAGTTGATCGTTCATATTGCAGTTTTTTACGGAACAGTACATTCCGGTGCAATGCTATGAAAGATTTTAATTTTCCAGAGGTTTTTTTTATCCGTTTAAAAATGCAAGATTTGCAGCAGCGTTATTTCAAAAATTCAGCGGACTGTATAGAAACGTATCATGATGTCTGTACGATTTTTACTTTTTCTGGTCCTGACCTTGCAGAGCTGCCAGAGGCAGTCCGGAAGCAATGTAATGCAATCCGGTCAAATCCGGCAGGCTGCTGAGTTTGAGCCGACCGAAGCTGTCTGGATGTTATGGTCAAACTACGACCACAAACGCGGCTATTCCAACGAAAAGGTTATGCTGGATATTATTCACGCGCTACTGCCGCACGCGCGCGTAAAACTGGTTTTCTCCGATGACAGCACTAGAAACGCAAAAACGGTTCTTCTGCCCGCTGACGCCCTTCAGTCCGGCCGGCTTGAAATACTGGTTTTACCCTACCGCGAATTCTGGGCCCGTGACATGGGTCCGGCCTTTGTAATATGCAACAACCGGCTTGCCATAGCCGATTTCAATTTCAACGACTGGAATTATGGGAAAGTAACAGATTCTACGACCATTTTAAATGAAAAACTGGATGAAGCAATAGCTGCTCATATGAGTTTGCCGGTTATTTCTACAGATATGATTACGGAGGGCGGTAATCACGAGGTAAACGGTAAAGGAACGCTCATTTTGACGGAAAGCGTGGAAAGATTACGGAATCCGGAAATGAGTATCGGGTATATCGAATCTGAATTCAGGCGGGTGCTCGGCGTCAGCAAGATAATCTGGATGAAAAACGGGCTTTGCGAGGACGATATCACAAAATCTGGCCCGCTGACCAACGGACAGGGACAAAAAGTATATATGCCGCTGACCACCAACGGACACGCCGACGAGTTTGTTCGTTTCGCAGGCCCGGAAACTGTCCTGCTAGCCCGGGCCGATACCACAGACGGAGATCCGATTTCACTGGAGAATGCCCGGCGACTGGAGGTCAACTACCGGATACTCCGGGAGGCTGCAGACCAGGACGGACAACCATTTAATATCGTGCGTGTGCCATTGCCCTTTCATTCTTTTGCCAGTATGGAGCCCGGAGATGGCGTTTATGATTTAATGCAGGATTTCACTTTCAGCGATGGAACGATTTTTCCCAGGGGTAAGCCTGTAAGCGTCATTGCCGCGGCCAGTTACCTCAACTTCCTGATTGCCAATGATTGTGTGCTCATGCCCGGCTATTGGAAAGAAGGTCTGTCATGGAAGATCAAAAAAAGGGATGAAGAGGCACGGGCTATAATTCAGTCAGTATTTCCTGACAAGAAAATCATTTCAATTGATGTAATGGCATTAAACCTTGGCGGAGGAGGTATTCACTGTATCACACGTAACGAACCCAGACTGGATCCGAAATGAATAGTCAAAAAACAATTAAAATAGCTCTGACTCAGCTGGCCTGCGGAGAAAACGTACAGGACAATGAGCAGAAACATATTGATAAAATCCGGGAGGCAGCTGCCGGTGGTGCGCGAATAATAGGACTGCAGGAGTTGTTCAATGCACAATATTTTCCCCAAACGGTAGATGTAGGGAACTACCGTTTCGCTGCAAAAATTCCATCTGTATTGACCGAAACCTTTTCCGCGCTGGCCGCCGAGCTGGAGGTGGTGCTGATTGTGCCGGTTTATGAGGAGGCTATGGCCGGAGTTTATTTCAATACTGCACTGATATTTGATGCTGACGGGCGTTACCTGGGGAAATACCGGAAAAATCATATTCCAGACGGCCCTCAGTATCATGAAAAGTTTTATTTCACTCCGGGCAATACGGGGTATCCTGTCTTTGATACCAAATATGGCCGTATTGCGGTAGGTATTTGCTGGGACGAATGGTTTCCGGAGGTGGCCCGCCTGTTTGCCCTGCAGGGGGCCGACATCATTTTTTACCCTTCAGCCATAGGAAGTGAGCCTGACAGACCCGAGTACAGCAGTCATGAGGCGTGGCAAACTGTCATTCGCTCGCATGGAATCACCAATGGCGTTTTTATTGCTGCAAGCAATCGCGTGGGTGTTGAAAAGGATATGACCTTTTACGGCCACAGTTTTATCAGCGACCCTTTCGGCGAGTTTCTCGCCAGCGCCGGGAAGGAAGAAACCATCATTTACGCAGATTGTGATCTGGGCAAAATCCGGGAAGCCCGCGAACTGCTGCAGTTTCTGCGCGACCGGCGCGTTGACACTTACGGACCATTACTGAATAAGATTATCACTCCGAATAGTCCTTGAACGTCGCCGACGGATCGTAATCCTGCTTTGTCACCAGTGAATGGAGCTCGCTCTCAGGTCTTTTTGATCGCACAATCGGGAACAGTAACTGTACATGCCACGGCTCTTTCATCTTGTTCCATGCCCCGAAAACGTTGGGATACTGCCGGGTTATTTTGGCCGTGCCAAATATGACATCCCATATAAACAGCAGGTTCCCGAAATTGCCGTTCGGGTGGGATACGCCGTCGGATGCAGTCAGTCCGTGATGGGCGAAGTGGGTACTGGGTGTGGAAATGGTGCGCTCTATCACCCATGCCAGCGGATGCAGCATGCTGTATTTGTACAAAAAGCGATCCCATCGGGTTTCGCTGTGGGCAAGCAGGATGACAATCAGTTTTACGGGCAGATAAAACAGGTAAACGTACCCCATCCCCAGATAAACCAGTATGGCAGAAAGCCAGATTCCGGGCATGAGGGCATAATAGAGTATGGCATTTCGATAGGTCACCATCACGCCCATCTCCTCCACCACATGGTGCGGCCTGTGCAGTTTCCACATCACCCGGCTCACGTGGGAGAGTCGGTGCCACCAGTACTGAGTCATGTCATCCAGTATCAGGAAGGCCAGCACCTGCCAGCCGATTGCCAGACTGACCAGGCTGTTTTCATATTGAGGAAACCAGTGAATACCCGCCCAGACGGTCAGCAGAAAAATACCCGGCTGTACGAGGGTTGGTAACACCAGCAGACTGATTACTTCTATGGTCCAGTCGTTCCTGGTTCTTTTGTCGTGCAGGTATAGTCCGCCCAGTGCCTCCAGTACGCCAAGTACAAGCAGCAGTGCCGCGGGAATCAGTTTGCTGAATATTTCGGGTTGCATGGTCAGTCTGGTTATCTGATGAGTGTCACGTTGCCCACTCTCCTGAAGCGGTCGCCGGAACATTCCAGTTCAATGATATAGATGTAAACATCGGATACGGCGGGCTTGCCCCTGACGTTCCCGTCCCATGAGGCCGCACCTGCATACTCATACAGTTTTTCGCCCCAGCGGTCATAGATCGTCATCCGTCCGATGGCTGGCCCGCCCTCCGCCACTACCGGCGCAAATGTATCATTCGATCCGTCTCCGTTGGGAGTAAATGCGTTGGGAATATCTGCCTGCTCTGGTCCGCAGGGCGGAGATACAACCACCCGCCAGACTATGGTGTCTGCACATCCGCCGCTGTTGGTTATCACCAGCGTGTACTCGTAATAACCCGATGAATCGGGGGTTACGGTTATTTCCTGACAGTTGTCGCAGTTAACTGACGGATACCAGGTATAACTTGCATATCCGGACAAACCTCCCAGGATGATGGCAGCTCCGGAAGCGCCGAAAAGGGTGTCAGGCGCAGGCTCATCCGGCAAATCCAGTGCTGTTGCTGTTACGCAGTGTATGCTGTCACAGCCGTTTATGCCTGCGTAGGTTCGGCATACCGTTCCGGATTGTGCTATCACTGTATCCAGTACGGGAACTGCAGTGCCGGTACAGAAACTGATTTCTTCGTTAATTATCTTTTTATCCAGAATTACCACCGATTGCGTCACAATGCTGTCGCAACCATTCCGATTCGATAATGACAGGGAGAATACGCCCTCTGTGGCGGTAACGCTGTTGCCCAGAACGGTGATCGTTTCTCCCTCACAACTGCTGATTACAGGAAGTGCCGTCGTATCAGGCGGCAAAACAACTACCTGTGCAGAGGTGGAGGTAGTACACCCGTTCGCAAAGGTCACAGTCACCAGATACGTTTCGCTTTTTACAGCCGCAATGAGTTGACTCGGGGCCCCGACTGCAGTAATACCTGGTCCTGACCAGTTGTACTGTTGCCCTGACGGTTGTGCCTCCAGCCTGACGCTATCTCCCGCACATACCGCAGCACTTGTCAGCGTGATGGAGGCATTTTCACCGAAAGTGTAATAAAAATGATGAATAACCTCACAGTTTCCGGTTTTTTCCAGCAGCCTCAGTTCGCTGCTCAGCGTCTGCGGAGTAAAGGTGGTGGCAGCACAGGAGAGACAGGCTATTCCGTCACCCGGCGGCAGCCAGGTGTAGGTCGCGCCCGCCTGCACTGGTACGCCCGTCTGCACAGGCGTGAGATCGCAGTAACTGATAGTATCATAAAGCAGATCAATGTTATAAAGGGGCAATTCTATCGAACTGCAAAGGCAGTTTTGATCGGCAGGCAATTCAAC
>CAIYFY010000002.1 GCA_903925535.1 uncultured Bacteroidota bacterium
AAAATACATGATGAAACCGACGAACTTGAACATTACCTCCGAGAGCCCCTCGCACCATTCCACCATTGTTTTCCGGTGATGATCGTGCACCTGACGCAGACTCAGACCGAAGATCAGGCTGAATACTACAATCTGAAGGATTGCATTTTCGTAGAGCATCTTGGCCGCATTCTCCGGGAAAGAGTGCAGCAGGGTATATTTCCAGTCCAGCTTGGTTGCCGGCGGTTTGACATTCAGCACCTTGTCGTTGAGTTCGAACTGCACCTCACCCTTTTTATTGTTGACATTAGCCTGCAGTTCGTTGGCGGGAACTTTCGCCACATCACTCGGCTCGGGCGTGATACCCAGACCAGCTTTGGAGTAGTTGATAGCCAGCAAGCCAACCACCAGCGCAATGGAAGTGGCGATCAGAAAATAGGTAAAAGCCTTCACCGCAATGCGACCCATCTGTTTGGCATTCTCCTGGCCAGCAATCGCAATGACCAGCGTGGAGAACAGCAGCGGCCCCACCACCGTCTTGATAAGCCGGATAAAAATGGAGCTGAGCACATCAAAGTCTTTGGCCGCTTTGCCCATATCGAGACCAACCTCAAAACCAATCACCATACTCAGCAGTATCCAGGTGTTCAGATTCTGCTTCTGCCAGCCATAAATACACAGTGTACCAATGGCATACCAGCGCGCACCCGTGAGCCAGACCGGATCCATCTCAACACCCGCAGAAGGGAGCAAATGGAGACCCGCCACTACAGCAACACTGATGAGTGCAAACAAGAGAGATCTGGAAGAAAACATGTGAAAGAAGGTTTGATGATTTTACTGTTTGTTACACGGTGCAATGATAGCGAGATATGACCTTATTTTATTCCCGTATCACAGAATCAGATGCCGAACAGCCATTTTTTATATTTTCATATTGTCAGTTGCATGTCATTAATTTTATCAAGAAAAATAAATTAATAAAATATTTAAATTATAAACAATTGATTATCAATTTTATTTTTTAATATGACACTATCCTGACCAATCGAGGCGTACGAGGGGGTTATTCACACCAAAAACTGTAAAATCTTTGCACCGCGAAACGCAAACAAGAACACAAAAACACTAAACATGAAGTATTTCTCCTTTTTTCTTCTGACAACCGCAGCACTGGGTCAGTTGAGTGCCCAGACTATCCAGGAAATTTCCACGGGGACGGGCTACCGCAAGCAGAGTTATGTAAATTTGTCGGCGGGTACACAAAAGCAAGTGGACAATACAAGCTGGGACATAGCTTTCACGGTGTACGGCCAGCAGGATGCCGGTGTTTACCTGAATGAAAGTGCCGGTTCAAGCATGGGACAGCCACTTCCGCAGGCGATCCTGTTTGATGCACAAACGACCTCTTTCAGTGATCAGCCCGATCCCGCCACCCTCACTGACTACAGATTGTTGAACTCCGAGAAAAACTGGGCTTACGGCGCTTTCAACGAAACCCGCGATCCGGGAGATATTTTCGACTACGGATGGGGAAAGTACAATTTCCAGTCCAATCAGGTGACCGGTTCACGTGTTTATGTCATCAAGCTGCGCAATGGCCAGTTCAGGAAGATCAAAATTGAATCGCTGACAGGCACAACCTGGACATTCCGCTATGCTGGCCTGGATGGGAGCAACGAAGTTGTCAAAACCATCAACAAAGCCGATCATCCGGGAAAAACACTGGCCTACTTCAGTCTGGAAACCGGCAATATAGTGGATGTGGAACCCGCAACAGGCGGCTTTGATCTGCTGTACGAGCGTTACACCACCAAACTGTGGGATCCCGGCACACAGACATGGATTGATTATGATGTGGCTGGCGTGCTGCACGGGCTTAACAGGCAGGTGGCAGAACTCGACAATGTTGATCCGCTCACCGTGACCTATGCGGAGGCAGCCGACAGCTTCAGCGCCGATCTGGATATCATTGGTCATGACTGGAAATACTTTTCCGGTACAGCATGGAGCATTGATGACAACAAGGTATTCTTCCTCAAAAATCCGGACAATCGCGTCTGGAAGCTGAACTTCATTGATTTTGAGGGAAGTTCCACCGGTACCGCCATACTTGAAAAGACAAACCTCGGTGTTGTCTCATCTGTAACCGACCCGTCAGCCATCGGTGTACAGGTACTTACCTATCCCAATCCGGTAGTATCCGAGCTGATCGTATCGCTGGATATCCCTGCCGGACTGACCTCCGATGCGCGTCTGCAGGTCGTTGACGCAGCAGGCCGTCTGGTAGCACAGCAACAGTCTCTGCGCGAGGGATTTCAGGTACAACAGATCATGGCAGGTGAATGGACTCCGGGCCTTTATGTTGTACAGCTGGCCGTTCCCGGCCACACGGTAACACTTGGAAAAGTTGTAAAGCAGTAAACAACAGCATGAAACGGATATTCCTCTGTCTTGTAAGTTCTCTCACCGCGCTGGTAACCAGTGCCCAGTCAGCAAAAGACACCCTGCCCGACAATCAGCTTGGTCAGGTAGTTGTCACAGCCCAGTTTACTCCAACAGATGCGAGGCAATCGGTGAGTTCTGTCAGAGTACTTAACCGGCAGACCATTGAGCGCAGGGCTGTTGCCAGCCTTGGCGAACTCCTGCAGGCAGAACCCAATATCCGCATTACACAAGATCCTGTGCTGGGCAGCGCCGTCAGTCTGAACGGTCTCCGCGGTGAGAACCTGAAAGTGCTGATTGACGGCGTGCCGGTCACAGGGCGCCTGAACGGCAGTATTGATGCCGGGCAACTGCCCATGAACGCCATTCAGCAGGTTGAGATCATAGAAGGCGCGCAATCACTCCTTTACGGATCGGAAGCCTCCGCCGGTGTTATAAACCTGGTCACCCGAAAAAGCCAGTTAAATCCGCTTGAAGCCGAAGGAAGTGCCCAGATCGAATCCAGCGGCATTCAGATGTATCAGGGGCGCGCGGGTGCACGCATGGGAAAATTCCTGCTTCAGCTGAGCGGCAATACCTTCTCATTTACGCCGCAGGCAGACAGCGCGCTGGGCCGCGACCAGATATGGAACCCCAAGCAACAGCAATCGGGACGAGCCATGCTCCGGTTCAATCCCTCCCGAAAACTCGATCTGAGGGTTTCCGGAGGGCTCTTCCGGGAGCAGGTGGACAATCTGGGGGATCTCAGAAGACCGCAATTCAGGCCATACGCTTTTGATGACTACTACAATACCGACCGGGCAGACATTACCACACAGGCTGAGGGTTGGACAAAAAACAGGCTCTACTGGCAGGCAACTGCCGGCTGGAACAGGTTCTACAGGGTAAAAAACAGTTTTCGTCACGACTTCGAAACGTCTCAAAACACGCTTCTTGAGGGTCAGCAGGACACCGCCTCGGCTGATGGATTGCTGACCCGATTTACCCTGTCGAGCGATGTCAAGGAGCGTGCCTTCAACTTCCTGGCCGGTATGGAAAACTATGCTGAAACCGCTACCGGAATCCGGATTCTGGACACAACGGCAGGTCGTCCGGGCTGGGCAACCGGAAATGATCTGGGCATATTTGCCAGCGGCAGGTATCGAATCGGACCGCAGCTCACAATGCAGGGAGGCGCCCGCTGGACATTGAATCAGCGTTTCGGTTCAGCACTGACTCCAACACTCTGGATGCTGTGGCAGCCCGCAGAGAACCTGCAAGCCAGATTTTCATACGCCAACGGATTCCGCTCGCCCGGATTAAAGGAATTATTCTTCAACTTCATTGATGTAAACCACTACCTGGTTGGAAACACTGAACTTCGTCCTGAAAAATCGCACAATATCCGCGCAGAAGTAACGCACAACTTCAGGGGAAACGACAGGCAGGCGTTCTCCGCCCGGTTCACCGCATTCTATAACCTGGTTTATGACCGGATTGTGCTGGCCGAATTTGCGCCGGTTCAGTATCAGTATATCAATCTGGACAAATGGCAAACTACTGGCACAGGACTCGGGATAACCTGGACTTGTGATGAGTGGTTGCGCGTGCGGTCGGAGCTGGTGGTAACAGGCTACCACAATGAGTTTGCCGGTGATTCACTTCCGCGCCTGAGCTGGTCGCCCGACTGGGTAAACGATATCAGCATGCAGTTCCTGAACGACCGTCTGTTTCTCAATATATGGCACAAATATACCGGGCGCACACCCTATTTCTTTGAAGACCAGGGAGAAATAATTCCGGGAGAGTCTGCGTCCTGGCATCTGCTGAATGTCTCGGCAGGGACCGGTCTTTTCAAGAGCAGGTTCAGAATAAATGCAGGTATAAAGAACCTGGCAGGTATCCGCCAGATACGCTCCGGGTCATCCGAGCTGGGGCACAACAGCGGCGACCGGATGCTTCCGGTTCACTGGGGCAGAACATATTTTGTAACAGTGACAGGCAATATCGGATGGGCGGGAAGAGAAAAATAGTCAGTTCACCGCGCTGACTGCACGGGCAGAGAAAGAGACAGGTCAACCATGAACTGATCGCCCGTCTGACCAGTCTGAAGCGAGTAACGGCCGGAGTAAAGCAATTCCAGCTGCCGTTGCACGTTCTTCAATCCGATTCCTCCCTTTTCAATAGAAGGGCTGGCCTGGGTGTCCACTGTATTCCTGACCGAAAACCGCAGCTGATTGTCAGCGAGTGCAATATCAATATAGATTTTAGCCTCGCCCGTAGTGCTTCCGGCTCCGTGCTTGAAACTGTTCTCAACAAAAGGAAGCAGGAGCAGCGGTGCAATCATTGCGTCGGGATTATCCGTGTATTCATACAGTTCGACCGTAAGCCGGTTGCTGAATCTCAACTTTTCCAGTTCAATATAATCGCGGATTACCTTTATTTCATCGGAAAGCAGAATCAGGGGTGCCCGACACTCGTACAACATGAACCGCATGATTTTGGATAACATCATGATGGCGTCAGGTGTCTTATCCGATTTTTTGCGCGAAAGTGCGTACAGATTATTCAGCGTGTTGAACAGAAAATGCGGGTTGGTTTGCGCGCGCAGAAAACTCAGCTCCGAACGAAGCTTTTCCTGAATAAGTTCCTGTTCAAACTCAATACTTTCGTAGTGAACCCTGATCATTTTAATGGTGGTAGCGGCCGCAAGTGTGATAAACAGATC
>CAIYFY010000003.1 GCA_903925535.1 uncultured Bacteroidota bacterium
CGGAAATACATCTATCCCCGCTGTTCATGCAGCAAAGGTGAAAACCAGCGAAATTAAATTATTGAACATTTTTTTTACTTTGTGAAATAAATTATATTAAAATTTATTCTTAAGTTATTTGTTTTCAATTTATTATAAACAAATAAATGCTATTTTTGTGAATGTGTTTTTACTGTAAACAGCGTTTGTTACACAAAGTAAATATGAGGAGAGCTCTCAGGCGAGGGTAGCCGCCATGGCTTCGCCATCCACAGAAAGACAGTTGAGGTGAACAGGGCGAATTTCGTTTATACCACTTTTGCCGGCATGCACTTCAACTTTGATGTAGTTGTCGGTAAATCCGCTGAGCAGCGACGAGTCTTTGTGCTGCTCGAGCAGTACGGGGCGTACTGTTCCGGCATACTCCTGATAAAAGGCACGTCTTTTCATTTCAGAGAGTCCGCGCAGGGCCTGATTGCGCCGGCGCCTTTCTTCTACAGGAACCACGCCGGGCATTTCAGCGGCCGCGGTATTGGCTCGTTCGGAATAGGTGAAAACGTGCAGGTAGGAGATATCCAGATCGCTGATAAACTGGTAGGTTTCCAGAAAATCCTCTTCTGTTTCGCCCGGGAAGCCCACAATCACATCACATCCAATGCACGCGTGCGGCATGTTTTTTTTGATGGAGGCAACCCGTTCGGCGTATAGTTCGCGCTTGTACCGGCGGCGCATTTCTCGGAGTTGTTTGTTGTTGCCCGACTGCAGGGGGATATGAAAATGGGGCATGAAACGCGCACTATTCGCCACGAAAGCGATAATCTCGTCGGTGAGCAGGTTGGGCTCGATACTGCTTATTCTGAATCGGGCTACCTCATCCAGTTTGTCGAGCTCCACGACCAGATCGGCAAAGAGCGCCTCTTTCCGCGGTCTTTCGCCTTCAATAACTTCTGTTCCGTTGCCAAAATCGCCCAGATTGACTCCTGTGAGTACAATTTCGCGTGCGCCCTTGCGTGCGATCTCGCGCGCATTGTTCAGAACATTTTCAACGGTATCGGAGCGACTGGCACCGCGGGCCTGCGGGATGGTACAAAAGGAACACTTGTAATCGCATCCATCCTGCACCTTCAAAAAGGAGCGGGTGCGATCGCCGAATGAGAAGGAAGCGTTGAAGGTATTTACGTCGCGCACGTCGCCTGCCTGTATCATGCCCTTGCCCTGTGCCTTGCTCAGATCGTCCACGTAATCCAGAATCCGGAACTTTTCACCGGCGCCAAGTACCAGGTCAACACCCGGTATCTCCGAAATTTCCTGTGGTTTAAGCTGAGCGTAACAACCGGTGACCACCACGAAGGCGCCCGGACTGCGTCGCATGGCCTGCCGCACAATCTTGCGGCACTCGCGATCGGCCTGCTCTGTAACCGAACAGGTATTCAGTACGTATATGTCTGCTTCCTCCTCGAATTTGACAGGCATGTAGCCGTTGTGCTCGAACAGACGTGCGAGGGCAGAGGTTTCGGAGTAATTGAGCTTACAGCCGAGGGTGTGGAAGGCTACAGTACGTGGTGTTGACATGTTACGGAATAATGCCGCAAAGATATTTCCGATTCCCGACTTGTCCGGCCTGTTCTTGCCCGATTTTATCCATTGTTGTCCGTAACTTCGCTTCCAATATCACAACGCATGAAAAAAATACTCTTTTCAGTTTTTTCTGTTCTGTTTGTTTGCATGGCCGCACAATCACAACAGGTTATACCTCTTTATGAGGCAGGCAAGGTGCCAAACGCCATTACCGGCAATATTCAGGAGGTGGCCTATACATTTCCCTTCAACGGCGAACAGGTCCGGTTTGTAGTCAATGTGATTACACCCGATCTCACGGTATATCTGCCCGAGGCATCAAAAAATACCGGTTTCGCCGTGATTATCTGTCCGGGAGGTGGCTATGCCGGACTGGCTATTGACCACGAAGGGCATCATATGGCAAAAAAACTGAGCGAAAATGGCATCGCCGGTTTTGTACTGAAAAACCGGCTTCCCAACGCTGCCATGATGACGAACAAGGAAATTGTGCCGCTGCAGGACGCCCAAAGAGCTATTCAGCTGGTGCGGGAAAATGCCGGAAAATGGGGGATAAAACCCGATGGAATAGGAATTGCCGGCAGCTCGGCCGGCGGGCACCTGGCCTCCACTGCCGGCACGCATTACCGGAACGCTCTCATAGATAACCCCCGTAACACCAGTCTGCGACCCGATTTCATGATCCTGAATTATCCGGTGATCAGTTTTGCCGACAGCCTCACACACCACGGCTCGCGCTTCAACCTGATTGGAAATATGGAGCAGGCGGAGTTCGACAAACTCATGGCCGACAAGGAAAATGCCGACAAAAATCTGGCAGCGATACCGGTGCCGGCCGACAAGGTGGCCGAATATTCCAGTGAGCTGCAGGTGACTGACGATACACCGCCCGTATTTATTACGCATGCTGTTGATGACGGGGTGGTCAAAGTTCAGAATTCACTCCTGTTTGAGGCTGCCCTAAGGCAGCATGGCGTACCCGTGGAAACTTTTTTCTATGCCAGGGGCGGCCATGGTTACGGAATGCTCAATCCATTTGGGGAAGTGGCATGGATTGATAACTGTATCCGGTGGATTTTGCATCGCTGAAGCATTTAATTCCGTATTACGTCTGTTTTCAGCAATCGTAAATCCTGCGGTCGGGATATTGGTTTACCTTTACCGCGATTCACTCTTTATTTTGCCGGAGACGGCCGCCCTGGTTCCGGCCAATAATTTTATCCTGATGAATAAACTTCTTTACACGCTTTTTCTGGGCGTTTTGACTACTTTCTCACTGACAGCACAGGCCCCACGTGTGCTGGTTTTCAGTAAAACAGCCTCTTTTCGTCATGCATCCATTGAAGACGGAAAAGTTGCTCTGATGAAAATGGGGGCTGAAAACGGCTTCAAAGTAGATACCACGGAAGATGCCAGCGCCTTCAATGAACAAAATCTGAAAAAATACCGCTGCGTAGTCTGGCTGTCCACTACCGGGAATGTGCTGAATCCCGCTCAACAGAACGCTTTTGAGCGGTTCATTCAGGCGGGTGGCGGCTATGTCGGTATTCACGCTGCCTCCGACACGGAGTATGACTGGCCCTGGTACGGGAAACTGATGGGCGGATGGTTTGATAACCACCCCTCTCAGCCGAGTAACGTACAGAAAGGCGACTTTCATATCGTTGACCAGAAAAATCCGCTGACCAGCTTTCTCCCCGAGCCGTGGGTGCGTACCGATGAGTTCTATGCCTACAAAAGCATAGACCCCCACGTGAATGTCCTCATCACCATTGATGAAAAATCGTACGTCGGCGGAACTATGGGCGATTATCACCCGATGTCGTGGTATCACGAATTCGATGGAGGTAGAGCGTTTTATACCAATATGGGCCACACCAGCGAGACGTTTTCCGAGGAACTGGTGCTGAAACACATCAGGGCCGGACTTCAGTGGACGATGGCGGGTCCCGCGCCCGATTACACGCGCGTGCGAACAGCGCTTTATCCGGAAGAAAATCGCTTTTCAAAGGTGGTACTGGAGGAAAAACTCGATGAACCCATGGAACTGGCCATACTGCCGGGCAACAAAATTCTCTTTATTCAGCGCAAGGGTGAAGTGAAACTCTTCGACCCCGCAGCCGGCAAGAGCAGGGAGATCGCCAAAATAGATGTCAGCACCAAATACCTGCCGGACTCAACCGGCAACCGCGCTGAAGCGGAAGACGGCCTCCTCGGTCTGACTATTGATCCGCAATTCGAAAAAAATCACTGGATTTACCTGTATTACTCTCCTGCCGGCGATGATGCAAAGAATATCCTTGCGCGTTACGAGATGAAGGGCGATGAGTTGCTGACGGACTCAAAAAAGATATTGCTCGAGGTGCCCGTTCAGCGCCAGGAATGTTGTCATACCGGTGGCTCGCTCGACTGGGATTCTTCCGGCAATCTGTATCTCTCCACCGGCGACAATACCAGTCCGAGAGCCGATGGCTATGCTCCCATTGACGAAAGACCGGGCCGAATGCCCTGGGACGCGCAGAAGTCGTCGGCCAACACGAACGACCTGAGGGGCAAGATTATTCGCATACATCCGGAGGCTAACGGGACATACACCATTCCCGAGGGGAACCTTTTCCCGAAAGGCATGGCCAAAACCCGGCCCGAGATATATACCATGGGTCACCGGAACCCGTTCCGCATCAGTGTGGACAAAAAAACCGGATATGTTTACTGGGGAGAAGTGGGGCCGGACGCCAACGATCCCGATCCGAAACGGGGTCCGAGGGGATACGACGAGGTAGGTCAGGCGCGCGGTGCCGGAAACTATGGCTGGCCACTGGTGATTGCCGACAACCAGGCTTATGTGGACTACGATTATGCCACACAAACCTCCGGAGATAAATTCGCCGTCGAAACGCCGGTCAACAACTCGCCCAACAACACAGGGCTAAGGGTACTGCCACCTGCCCAGAAGGCATTTATATGGTATCCTTACGCCGAGTCGAAGGAATTCCCGCTGGTGGGTTCCGGCGGGAGAAACGCCATGGCAGGCCCCGTTTTTTACAGAGAAGACTTCAAAAATGCAGCCCGCCCATGGCCGGCTTACTTTGATAAAAAACTCATTATCTATGACTGGATGCGCGGCTGGATGATGGCTGTCGGCATGAATGAAAAGGGCGATTATCAGGAGATGGAGCCAATTATGCCTTCCAGCAAATTCTCCAATCCGATGGATATGCAGTTTGCACCGGATGGAGACCTGTACATGCTGGAGTACGGCACCGGCTGGTTTCAGGGAAATGACGATGCCCGACTGGTGCGTATTGAGTTCAATGCCGGCAACAGAAAACCCGTTGTGGCAGCATCCGCCGATAAAAAGGCCGGTACAGCGCCGCTCACCGTTCAGTTTTCAGCAGAAGGCTCCATGGATTACGATGGCGACAAGCTATCGTATGAATGGAAAATAACACCCGCGGCAGGTGGGAAATCCATGACTTTCAAGTCGGAAAATCCTGTTTACACCTTCAAAAAGAACGGAGAATACAAGGCAACACTTACTGTCAACGACGGGAAAGGCCTCAGTGCCTCCCGGACGCTGGATATAGTGGCGGGTAATGAGCCGCCGGTGCTGGAATTCGACCTCGGCGCCAGCAACAAGACGTTCTTTTTCCCGGGAAGTAAGGTGAGTTATGAAGTGCGTCTTACCGACAAAGAAGACGGTTCCATTGCCGACGGTACCATCTCTCCCGATCAGGTCGCTGTCAACATTGACTATCTCGCCGAGGGATACGACAAGGTGGCCATTGCGCAGGGCCATCAGTTTTCCAGTGCCAATGCCCGC
>CAIYFY010000004.1 GCA_903925535.1 uncultured Bacteroidota bacterium
AGACCCCTTGTTTTGATCTCCACCTTCCTTACGCGTCTGATGAGTTCTGCGGTATCCATATTTATTTGACGAATTCTCCGAGGGGGCCGTCTTTACGCACTGAGCTTTTGATGGATGAATAGGGTACGAAGAGTGTCTGTCTGCCATAAAACGGGTGAAACAGCGTACTCAGTTCGAATCCCTCCCGCCTGATAACCATGAGCGGGAAGCCCTCTTCCACCAGCCAGCTTCTGAACTGCGGATCGGCTGCAAAGGAAGGCAATTTGGGCATTTCCCTGTTGGCGAAATCGGCAAACCAGTTCTTCCAGGAGAATGATTTGACAAACAGGTCCTCAGGATTAATCAGTTTTCCGTTTTTCAGGTCAAAATTATAGGAAATTCCCTGCGTCTCGCTTGACCGGGTATCGGAAAAAGTAAGATAACCAGACAGCAGGTTATCGGTCCAGCAGGTAATTTCCGGCCATGCGCTGGCTCGCTGTACATTTCTCGTTTCGGGGGCTTGTTTCAGCTGTCGAGATTCGAAGGCCGCCTTGCACTTTTCCAGCCATTCCTTTACCTGTTCATCGAGCCAGGTATTGCAAGGTTCGCAGATGGTGTGCGGATGCAGTACGTCGAAAGAGGTGTTAAAATCGGCATAGTCATAGCAACCCATTTGAAAATGATCTTTCAGGATGAATTTGATCTCCCGTTTTTCACCGCTGCCTGTCCAGCGACACACTGTACCCTGTCCGGCTTTGAATTCACCCGATATGATTGCCACAAGGCGGTCGGCATCTCCCAGTGCATCCAGTTCATAGGTTCCGTCAGGTTTGACTTCACCCTTCAGGCGGTATGTTTCTCCGTCTGATTCAATCCACATAAATCCGTCGAGGATACCGCCCTGTGCCCTGACGAGCACCATATCGCAGCGGGCATTGTTGTAGCGGGTGATATACCTGCTGCTCCACTTGTTATCACTGCAGTTCACCGGCGCTGCGAGCGGCACCTCTTCTGCTTCAATGCGTCCGCCCAGGCTGTTGTCGCTGTTATTCCATTCGGCTGTCAGCGACTTTCCCTGTATTCGTCCGGATACAAAGCCGGTTGTCTGCTCTTTATCGCTGCGTTCTTCCAGTTTGAAGCCGGAGGTGTCCATCTTCCCTTCCAGGCGGATGCGCGTGTTGCTTTGCGGGTAAACGAGGAAGCCCCGGCATATTTTACCGTCATAACCCAGAGAGACTTCGACTATCGCTGCGTCGTCGAAGCGTCCCTTGTACGTTTTTTGCCATTTGACGGTATTCTTGTCAAACAGTTTCAGGACGTTGGAGTCGCGCGGGGGCGCGGGAGCGGCACTTTTTACCGGGGTGGCTGCAGGTTTTGTGGGTGTTTTGCCGGGTGTGGCGGCAGGTTTGGCAGTTGTGACCGGCTGTTTGACCGGTGCTTTTGCTGGTGGTGCAGCGGGTTTCTGAGCCAGTATTCCAGTTATCTGGGTGGCAAAAAACAGCGCCGTCAGCAGCAATCGGTTATTGGTGAATCTGTTCATCATAAATCGGTTTTCAAGGCCCTGACCATCCGGTCGGCGCCGCAGATATCCTTCCTTGACTCGAC
>CAIYFY010000005.1 GCA_903925535.1 uncultured Bacteroidota bacterium
GACTCCGGTTTTTTGTCATTTGTCTTCACAGTTATGCTTTGATTTTGGTGAAAAGGCTGTCAAAAAACCTTTCAAATCATTCACTAAATGCAAAAATATAAAAGGATATGTTTATTTGACCGTTTTATACATAATTTATGGATTTGTTAAGAAGTGAAAGTACGTCCCAAGTTGGCATGTATTCATAAAAATAAGCGGAATCATGTTAATGCTGGCATAAAATAACCCTACGTTTGCACTCTGAAAAAGTATTTGTCAAGAAGATGATCAAGCTGTTCCGACTCGCTGCACTCGCACCCCTGTTTTTGCCAGCCTATGTGCCGGCTCAATCTTCCATTGTTCCTTTTCCCTACGAAATAAAAAAGGAGATCACTGTTGACAGCGCTGTGGTTGTATCTGCCCACCCGCTCGCAACCAAAGCAGGTATTGAAATTCTCAAAAAAGGCGGCAACGCCATAGATGCTGCAGTAGCTGTTCACTTTGCACTTGCGGTCGTTTATCCGCAGGCCGGTAACATCGGCGGAGGAGGGTTCATGCTCTACCGCGACAAACTGGGTAATGGATACTGCCTCGATTTTCGGGAAAAAGCACCGGCTGCCGCCCACGAAAAGATGTATCAGGATTCGGCCGGACAGGTACTGACAAAAAAGCTGCAGCAGGGGGTGTTGTCCTGCGGAGTACCCGGAGCCGTTGACGGGATGTATGAAGCCCACAAAAAATACGGACGCCTCAAGTGGGGTGAACTGGTTATGCTCTCTGTGGATCTGGCTGAAAAAGGATTCCAGATTACCGAACAGGAGGCCGAGGGGCTCAACGAACAAAAAATGTTGTTTGTCAGAAACAGCAGTCTGATGCCCGTCTTCATCAAGATGGAGGGGTGGAAAGCTGGCGACTGGCTCATACAGAAAGACCTCGGACAAACGCTCCGCAGAATAGCCGGTGAGGGCAGGGCAGGATTTTACGAAGGCGCCACCGCTACACTGATTCTCAGAGAGATGGAAAAAAAGGGTGGATTAATCACCGCAGAAGATCTTAAAAACTACAAAAGCGTATGGAGACGTCCGCTTGAGTTCGACTGGAAGGAACTCCGCGTGATTACCATGCCTCCACCAAGCAGTGGTGGTATCATCCTCCGACAGCTCGTCGGAATGACTTCAGGATATCCGCTGAAACAATACGGATTTCACAGTGCCGAGGCAGTTCACGTAATAGCCGAAGCAGAAAGGAGGGCTTTTGCCGACCGGGCTGTGCATCTGGCAGATCCTGATTTTCACAAAGTGCCACAGACAACACTGACAGATCCGGCATACCTGAAAAAAAGGATGGCCGATTTTAAGGCAGATACTGTTTCTGCCAGTACAGACATAACCGCGGGTGTTGCAAAAGAAAGCGAAGAAACCACCCACTTCTGCGTTGTTGATGCAGAAGGCAATGCTGTTTCTATTACGACCACCCTGAACGACAGTTATGGAAGCAAGACTGTTGTCGGTGGCGCAGGTTTCATCCTGAACAATGAAATGGATGATTTCAGTGCCAAACCAGGGGTTCCCAATATGTATGGCGCCGTCGGAGGAAAAGCCAACGCCGTGGCTGCCAACAAAAGACCACTCAGCAGCATGACTCCCACCATTGTTACCCGTACAGGAAAGACATGGATGGTACTCGGTACGCCGGGTGGAACTACCATACCTACCACCGTGTTTCAGGTGCTGCTCAATATCGTGGAATATGGAATGACTCTTCCGGAGGCTGTTCAGGCAAAACGTTTCCATCACCAGTGGAAACCTGATCAGATTACCATGGAAGAGGGCTGCTTTTCTCCGGAAACAGAACAGGCTCTCCAGAAAAAGGGACATACAGTAAACCCGAGAGAAAGTATTGGAAGACTGGAAGCCATCATGCGTTTGCCAAACGGAAAATGGCAGGGGGTGGCCGACAACAGGGGAGATGATTCGGCGGGAGGTTACTGATCAGGCAATTTCAAAAACTACATACCTAACCAAACCATGCAAGAAGTTTTCATCATTTCAGCAGTCAGGACCCCGATAGGGAGTTTCGGAGGATCTTTGTCAGGTGTATCAGCCACCAGGCTCGGTGCAACCGCCATCAAAGGAGCACTCGAAAAAGCCGGAATACCGGCCGATCAGGTAAACGAAGTTATTATGGGTAACGTGGTCAGCGCCAATCTCGGACAGGCACCGGCCCGACAGGCGGCGCGTTTTGCCGGTTTACCCGATAATGTACCGTGCACAACAGTCAATAAAGTATGCGCATCCGGAATGAAAGCCATCACTTTCGGCGCACAATCTGTCATGCTCGGCATGAATGATATTGTCGTAGCCGGCGGTATGGAAAACATGTCGCAGATACCGTATTATATACCCAACGCCCGCTGGGGTTACAAATATGGAAATGCAGAACTGATTGACGGTCTCGCCAAGGATGGTCTCACAGATGTTTACGACCAGCAGGCCATGGGTGTTTTTGCCGACAGAACCGCGGCTAAATACGGAATTACCCGGGAGCAGCAGGACACATATGCCATTGACTCGTATAAAAGAACAGCTGAAGCAACCGGTAATGGTTATCTCGCGTCAGAAATAGTACCCGTCGAAATAGCCCAGAAAAAAGGTGATCCGCTCAGAATTCTGGACGATGAAGAGTACAGAAAAGTGGTATTCGACAAGATTCCCGGACTGCGCCCCGCTTTCACACCCGATGGTACCGTCACAGCAGCCAACGCAAGTACCATCAACGACGGTGCCACAGCACTGATACTCGCCAGTGAAGCCGCTGTGAAAAGACTGGGACTGAAGCCGATCGCAGTAATTCGCGGATTTGCCGATGCCGAGCAGGCACCCGAATGGTTTACTACCTCCCCGACAGTGGCAGCACCGAAAGCCCTGAAAATGGCAGGACTGAGCGCTCAGGATATCAGCTATTTCGAAGTAAATGAGGCTTTTTCAGTAGTTGCACTCGCATTTGAGAAAATACTGGAAGTAAATCACGACAAAAACAACATTTTCGGCGGCGCAGTTTCTCTCGGGCATCCGCTCGGAGCTTCGGGCGCCCGCATAGTAACCACACTTTGTAACGTATTGCAACAAAAAGACGGGAAATACGGTCTGGCAGCCATCTGCAATGGAGGTGGCGGAGCCTCAGCACTGGTGATTGAACGTCTGTAAAATTTTTATGAGTCAGCAAAAAAGAATTCTGCTCCTCGGTTCCGGGGGCCGTGAACACGCCATCGCATGGAAACTTTCCGGAAGCAGCCGGTGCGAGAAACTGTTCATCGCCCCCGGTAACGCCGGCACCTCCGCGTGCGGCGAAAATGTGGCAATCAATCCGAATGACTTTCCTGCTGTGGAAAAATTTGTGCTGGAAAACAGGATTGATATGGTTGTCGTAGGACCTGAAGAGCCCCTGGTAAGAGGTATATGGGATTATTTTCAGGAAAAAGAACACCTGAAAGTCATTCCGGTTATCGGTCCGTCGAAGGCTGGCGCCGTGATGGAAGGCAGCAAGGCTTGGAGCAAACTGTTCATGCAAAGACATGATATTCCGACAGCCTCATACCGGGAATTTACCACTGATACACTCCGGGAAGGCATCAGCTATCTGAAGCAACACACACTGCCTGTCGTTCTGAAAGCCGACGGACTCGCTGCCGGAAAAGGAGTGATTATCTGTAAAAGCCATAAGGAAGCCGTAAAGGAATTCCAGGAAATGCTGGGTGGAAAATTTGGCGATTCAGGCAGCAGGGTAGTGGTAGAGGAGTTTCTGACAGGTATTGAATTCAGTGTTTTTGTTCTCACTGACGGTAAAAATTACAAAATACTCCCTGAAGCAAAGGACTATAAACGCATAGGTGAAAAAGACAAGGGGCCCAATACAGGAGGTATGGGAGCCGTGAGTCCGGTACCATTCGTGGACGAAGTGATGTGGCAAAAAGTAGAAGAGCGCATCATCAGGCCCACTATTTCAGGACTCAGGAAAGAAAAAATCATTTACAACGGATTTATCTTCTTCGGACTGATCGAGGTAAACGGCGAACCTTTCGTCATTGAGTACAATTGCCGGATGGGCGATCCGGAGACCGAAGTAGTGATGCCCCGACTGAAAAATGATCTGGTCACTCTTTTTGAAAACTGTGCAAAAGGAACCCTCGGACGGGTGAAAATACGCACCGATAAAAGAACAGCTACCACTGTTTTTCTGGTCAGCGGCGGATATCCGGGCGATTATCAGAAAGGCAAGGTAATCAGCGGGTTCGACCAGGTAAAAGGCAGTATGGTATTTCACGCCGGTACAGCGGTGAATGCGGCAGGTGAAACAGTCACCAGCGGTGGTCGCGTAATTGCTGTCACCAGTTTTGGAAAAGACATAACCTCTGCAATCAGAAAATCGAAGCGAAATGCGAAGGTTATAGATTTCGAGGGTAAATATTACCGTCGTGACATAGGTAAAGACCTGTTATGAGCCAGACATTTACCATAAAATTGCCGGTCTTCGAGGGACCATTCGATTTGTTGCTGTTCTTCATTGAACGGGACGAGCTCGATATTTACAATATACCCATAGCCAGTATCACCGATGAATTCCTGGATTATCTGCACCAGATGGAGTCACTCAACGTTGATCTGGCCTCCGAATTTATTGTAGTGGCAGCAACGCTTATGCGCATCAAAGCCAAGATGTTGCTCCCCAGAAAACCGGTGGATGAAGAAGGAAATGAAATAGATCCCCGACAGGAACTGGTGCAGCGCCTGCTTGAATACAAGAAATACAAAAGTGTCCTGGAGGATTTGCGGAAACTGGAAGATATCCGGTCATTCATGAACCCAAGGGGCTACGCATCCGAAGAGCTGAAGCGACTTGCCGAGCAGTCGCTGTCTGAAACCGAACTGGAAGCAGTTTCCCTGTACAAATTGCTCCGGACATTCGAGCGGCTGATAAACCGATTTGATGAAGAGAAAAAGACCAGACGCGTTCACACGGTTTATAATTACAGCTATACCATACAGGATCAGCGTCAGTATCTGACCGACAGTCTGCGGGATGGCAGAAAAAAAGATTTTGAAGAATTATTCATGCGACTGGAGAACAGGGTACATGCGATTGTCACCTTTCTCGCACTGCTTGAACTGTTAAACGCCCAGGAAATTGCAATCATCCAGGGAGACGGAGTCAATAATTTCTGGTTGACTCTTCCTGAAAAATAAGAAAGGGCCGTATTCAGATTGAGTACGGCCCTTTTTTTATGGAAACCAACATTTACTTGTCGGAGAGATACTGTTTTACCCACTCGGTAGTGACAGACTTTGGTCTTTCAAGCGGAAGACCGAGTGCCCGGCTCCAGCACTGGGCAGCCAGTACACCGAGAGCACGGCTCACACCGAATATCACGGTGTAGTAATTGTATTCCTTCATTCCGTAGTGCAGAAGCACGGCTCCACTGTGCGCATCCACATTGGGCCAGGGATTTTTTACCTTGCCCAGACTGCTGAGAATCGGGGGGACCACTTCGAAAATATTCCAGACGATGTTAACCAGATCGTCATCTTTCACATTTTCCTCGCAGAAATGCTTTTGAGCCATGTATCGCGGATCGGGTTTGCGCAGTACGGCGTGGCCGTAGCCCGGAACAACCCTTCCGCTGTCCAGCGTGCTCTTCACATAAGTGGCGATCTGTTCTTTGGTAGGTTTCGATGTTCCGATAGTTTCCACCATTTTCTGGATCCAGCGGATAACCTCCTGATTAGCGAGTCCGTGCAGCGGTCCGGCCAGCGCATTCATGGCAGCGCTGAATGACAGGTAAGGATCGCTGAGTGTGGAACCAACGAGGTGCGTTGTATGGGCGGAGGCATTTCCACCTTCATGATCAGCGTGAATAGTGAGGAACAGACGGATATATTCCTTGAATCCCTGATCATTATAGCCGAGCATGTGTGCGAAGTTACCGCCCCAGTCGAGTGATATATCGGGCAGTACATGATCGTTATTGTGGTAGATACGGCGGAAAATATACGCTGCAATCCTGGGCAGGCGTGCAATGAGATTCATGGAATCTTCATAGGTAGCATCCCAATAATCCGACTTTTTCATACCGGCTGCGTATTTCTGTGCGAAAACAGAAGTTTTCTGCATAGCCAGAATACCCACAGAGAATTGAGTCATGGGGTGCGTATCAACCGGAAGAGCGTCTATGGCACGGAACACGTAGTCCGGGACATTGGAGCGGTGCACCCAGTTATCGGTAACCCATTTTACCTGTTCTTCGGTAGGGATTTCACCGACCAGCATCAACCAGAAAAGACCTTCGGGAAGTGGTTCCTTTCCGTTGGGAGCATGTGGAAGTTTCTCTCTGAGTTCGGGTATAGAGTAACCTCTGAATCTGATTCCTTCTTCAGAGTCGAGGAGTGA
>CAIYFY010000006.1 GCA_903925535.1 uncultured Bacteroidota bacterium
GAAAATCATCTGCGCAAGAGCTAAGGAACAAATTGGCGGACAGAGCAAGGATCCCCAGGCCCAATATTTTGTTCGTCAGATTTTTCATATTTAGTGTTGTGTTTTTTTGTTAAACCAATCGGTTCACGACTCAATTAGAAAGTAACGCCAAGTCCGAGCATAACGCTGCGTGTGATCGGGTAGTTACCCACGTCAATACCGAAGTTGGTATCAACAGCACCGCCTACGCTTGGGTCGAGGCCCTGGTATTTAGTGATAGTGATCAGGTTGTTGGCAGAAGCGAATACGCGGGCGCGTGAAACGCCGATGCGCTTCATGGCATCACCTGAGAGCGTGTAGCCTACAGACAGGTTCTGGAGACGGAAGAAAGAACCGTCTTCCACATACCATGAGTTAGGCTGTGTGTTTGTACTGAAGTTGGAAACATCTTCAAAGATCGGGTTCTGAGAACCTGTATTTGAAGTTGACCAGGAATCTTTCACGCGGGCACCGATTGCAGCGCCCTTGAATGAAGGATAGAAGTCAGTGAACCACTTGGAAAGGTTGAAAATTTTGTTTCCGATAGAAGTGTACATGTACGTTTCAACATCAAACTGACCAAAGATAAGTTTGAGGTTGGCACCACCTGTGAACTTCGGAACCGGGCTGCCGATGTAGGTACGGTCAGCAGCGTCAATTTTGCCATCGGGAGCACCTGTGAGGTTGCCGTTTGCATCAAGACCATTGAGGTCAGCGTAACGGAAGCGACCAACACCGGCACCGTCCTGATCAGGAGCAGCGTCAATTTCAGCCTGAGACTGGAACAGACCTTCTACCTGATAGCCATAGAATGCAGAGATAGAGTAACCTACCTGGTTGCGCACCATGGTACCGGCGAGACGGTTGGAAGCAGGGCTTACGTCGAAGTAGTCGAGTCCTTCGTCAATCTTGACGATTTCATTCTGGAGGAATGAACCAGTAAGCGTGAGTTCGTAACCCACTTTTGATGCGAGTTTGCCTTTGTTGACAATCTGAAGGTCAATACCCTTATTCAGCATTTCAGCTACGTTTCTGAACGGAGCGCTGGCGAAACCGCCGAGTACGTTGGCGAGAGCCGGGTTGAAGAGCAGATCGGTTGTGCGCTTCTGCCACAGATCAACGATAACGTCGAGTTTGCCTTTCCAGAGAAGCGCTTCAAAACCTACGTTGGCTGTTGTGCTCACCTCCCATTTTGCATTCGGGTTACCCACCTGGCTCTGATAGAAACCGCTGGCAACACCGCTGTTTGAACCATTGATATCGTAGGCAGCGAGACCGAGGCTTGCTGCGAACAGGCTGTACTGGTTGGCAGGGTTAACCGGGTTATCGTTACCCATCTGACCCCATCCACCGCGGATTTTCAGGTCGTCGAGCCATGAGATATCTTTCATGAACTCTTCGCCTGATACACGCCAGGCAGCAGACACACCGGGGAACACACCGAAACGGGTGCTGGAACCGAAGCGTGAAGAACCGTCACGACGCAGAACACCTGTAACGTAGTACTTGTCTTTCAGACCATAGTGTACACGGCCGAAGAGAGAAGAGTAGTTCCAGTAGGTGTTGTTGTTACTGTTTACAACGCGGTTGGAAACCGTGTTCATGGTGATATAGGCCGGATCAGTGGAGAACGGATCGAGACCGGAAGCCGAGATGTTGCGACCGCGACCATCAGTGAGTGCCTCCTGACCAACGAGTGCTTCTACGCTGTGGTCACCAAAAGTACGCTTGAAGTTGGCTGTGTTGGTGAATACCCATGAGTAACCGTTTCCGTAGTACTCATTGTAACCGAAGCTGGAGTTGTTCTCGGAGTTCTCATAGCTGCGACGAGAGTAACCGAATCCACCGAAGTTGTACATATTACCACCGATGCTTGAGCGGAGTGTCAGGCCCGGGAGGAGATCGTACTCAGCGTAGATGTTACCGAAGCCGGCGAGTGTCTGTCCGCGGTTGTCGCGTACAGCATCGCGCTCGGCAACCGGGTTGCGCGGGTTGTTGAAGCCCTTGGCTGCAGTACCTGCGTATCCACCGAGTTCGTCGTAAACCGGAATAACTGAAGGCATACGGAAAGCACCGAGAATCGGGTTTTCGTCCTGAGCTACGTTGGCACCGTTGCCACCACCCAGCTGACCGAGTACCTGACGGTAGGTAAACTGGATATTCTGACCAATACGGAAGTTCTTGAACACATCGAACTCCGTGTTGGAGCGGAATGTGTAACGCTTGAAGTCGTTGTAAAGCAAGATACCTGACTGATTCTGCAGGCTCATGCCAACATAGTAACGAGCGCTTTCAGTAGAACCGCTGAAGCCCAGATTGTGGCGGGTCATCGGAGCGGTACGTGTGATGGCATCGTACCAGTCGGTGCCTTCCCTGTTGGAACGAACCACCTGATAGATAGGACCATTGTCAGCGTTTACATTATACTTGGCCAGTTCTGCATCCAGATTCACCTGAGAAGAAGAGAGACCAGCCTGTCCGCCTACATTGATGAAGTCAGGGATGCTTGGTGTAGCACCGCTGCCATACTGCGGGTGAGAAGGAGACAGACCTGCATTTTTCTGTGCCACCCATGTCCAGTCGGCCTGCTCCTGCGGATTGAGCACCTCGACTCCGGTTCCGGGATTGGTAGAGCCAACGATGGCATCGTAGTGGACCTGCATGCGCTGTGGCTTCTTGGAACCCTTCTTGGTGGTGATCACGATCACACCAGACGCAGCACGGGCACCATAGATAGATGCGGAAGATGCATCTTTCATTACGGTAGTGTTCTCGATATCCTCCGGAGAGAGGAAGTCAATGTTCTGCGTCGGCACACCGTCAACCACATAAAGAGGCTGGTTGCCGAAGAAAGAGCCGAAACCGCGGATACGCACCTGGCTGCTTGTGCCCGGCTGACCGTTGGTAATTACGGTCAGACCGCTCACACGGCCCTGGAGCTGCTGCTCCACGTTACCGGTTGGTACAGCGGCGAGATCGCGGGTTTTTACAGTAGCCACCGCACTGGTTGTCTGTTTACGTGTCTCAACAGTGTAACCTGTTACGACAAGATCAGAGAGAACCGTTGAGCTGGGCTGAAGGAGCACGCTGATGGTAGTCTGCGCGCCAATTCCCACTTCGGTTGTCTGATAGCCCGTGTAGGAAATAACCAGTACAGGGTTGCTACCCTGCACCGTAATGGCAAAATTACCGTTCACATCGGTAGTGGCACCGTTGGTGGAACCCTTTTCCACGACAGTTGCGCCGGGAAGCGGGCCATCAGCATCGGCAACCGTACCGGTGACGCGGCGACCTTGTGCGAGCAGTGCGTTGGAGATCAGCAGAAATGCCATCATCCAAAACATCCGCCCAAGCAGGGTAAATGACTTTTGCATCATACTTGTAGAATGGTTGGTTAACAATTTAATAAAAGATGCTTGAAAATTGCCGTCAGACCAAATTTGACGCCACAAAGGTGACCAACGGTTTTCAGGGCGCAATTTCAAACAAAATATAACAATTCAAAGCATATTCCCAATCAAAAATTTTTATTCTATTTTTTTTGCAATCTTTTTTCTGAATATAAATCGTGTTTTCACGTAAAAAGATAAAAAAAAGAGGCTGCGCCGGCAAAATTTTCTTCCGGAACAGCCTCTGTCAAATTTTACACTAAGTATATGCCCTGATACGGGTTTTTAACCCCGGCAGCAAATAAACTTCTGTTTGGCAATTAAAGCTTTTTCTCCACCAACTTGCCATTGGCATCTATCTGTATCACTTCCATACCCAGCTCGCTCAAACCGCCCTTCACCTTTGCTGCATCAGCAGCCATGAACCAGCCGACATTGCCGGGCTGAACCATGGTCTTCGCGAGTGACTGTACATCTTTCAGCTCCAGCGATTGTACGCGGCTGCTGTATTTTTTCCAGTAATCGTCGGGCAGATTATAGCGCACCACATCCAGCAGACTTCCGGTTACTGCAGCGTTGGTTTCCCACTGGCCACTCATGCTCAGCACGGTATTCTGCCTCGTTTTGTCGAACTCCGCCTGCGTAATCTGCTTGTCACCGACAAACATATTCAGTTCTTTGACTATTTCCTGAATACTCTCTTTCGTTTTGTCGGTTTGTACCGGAGCAGAAACCAGGAACGGACGCTGACCGCGGGTGTTTCTGATAAAGGAGCGTGTGCCATACGACCAGTGCTTGTCTTCGCGGATGTTCATGTTGATACGACTGGTGAAGTCGCCACCCAGCACGTTGTTCATCTGCTCGAGGGCCACCTCGTCCATCTGACCATAAGGCTTTGTGAGATATCCGGCGAGGATAACGCTTTGCTGGCTTTCCGGACGATCAATCAGGAAGATTTTACCAGTGGTACCCGCAGTTTTTACTTCCGGGATATTCTTTTTGGGCACATCTGCCTTCTGCCAGCTGCCGAACCTTTTTTCGAGTTTGGCGACGAGCTCCTCGATGGAGATATCGCCAGTCACTACAAAGGTAGCGTTGTTGGGCCGGAGCCAGCGGCCATGGAATCCCCTGATGTCATCCAGCGTGATGCTGTTGACTGTATTCTCTTCTCCAGAACCGCTCATGGGCATGGCGTAAGGGTGGTTTTCACCATACAGCAGTGAAGGCATGACGCGCATGACCATGCTCTGCGGACTTTTCTTTTCATTCTGAATACCGCTGAGCTGTTGTGTCTGCAGGCGTTTGAAATCGGCATCAGGGAAGGATGGGTTGAGCACCACATCGGCCATCAGGTCGAGACTCTGGTCGAGACTTTGCTTCAGGGCATTCAGGCTGACATACGAGTTGTCGAGGTCGCTGGAAGTACCCAGACTGGCGCCGAGGAGCTGCAGGCGTTCGTTAATCTGCAGTGAGTTGAGCGATTTGGTACCTTCGTCGAGCATGTCCATGGCCAGTCGTGCCAAACCGAGTTTGCCTCCGAACTTGTCGGTGCAATAACCGGCATCGAAAACCAGATTGGCAGATACGGCAGGGCTCTCGGAGCGGCGGGCCAGTACTACTTTCATGCCGTTTTTCAGGGTTGCACGCTGAACGTCGGGGAAAGAAGCGACAACTTTGGTATCAACCGCCGGCACTTTGGTACGGTCGGCTTCCTGTCCTGTAACCGAGTACTCCGGGAACGGGTCACATATAAGCGTCATGTCGCCGTCAGTCAGCCATTTGCGGGTTGCCTGGCGCGCCTCTTCAGCAGTAACGCTGTTAAGCCAGTTATTATAGGTCTTGTAAAAATCGGGAGATCCGCCGAACACCTCATTTTCTGCAAGCAGATCGCTTTTGCCGCCAAAACCGCCAATACGCTCGAGGCCTTTGATGAACCCGGCGAAATAGGATGCCTTGACACGGCGCAACTCTTCCTCTGTAGGTCCGTTCTGCATGAACTCGGCGAAGATTTCGCGTACAGCGGCTTCTACTTCTTCCACCGTTTTTCCTTTTTTCACGTTACAGATAACGCTGAAGGTACCGCCAATTTCAGAGGGTCCGTTGAAGCAGGAGGCGGATGTGCATATCTGTTTTTCATATACCAGCTTTTTGTAAAGACGGCTGGTCTTTCCGTTCGACAAAACAGAGGCTGCCACATCCAGGGCTGCATTTTCCCGGTTTCCCCATTCGGGTGTATTCCAGGAGATAACGATACGTGATTCGGGCACGCGATCCTGATAGTGCAGTCGTTTGCTGCCGGTACGTTTGGCCACATCTACTTCCGGGCGCTGAATGACCGGCCCGGCGGGAATATTTCCGAAGTATTTGAGCACTTTTTCATAAGCAGCGTCGGTGGTGATGTCACCAGCGATAACCACTACTGCATTGGCTGCACCATAATATGATTTGAACCAGTTGTGCACGTCATCAATGGAAGCAGCATTGAGATCCTCCATTTCTCCGATTACAGTATGGCCATACGGGTGATGCGGCGGATAAGCTGCTTTTTGCATGATATCCCAGCCGCGGGAGTAGGGCTGGTTTTCGCCCTGGCGCTTTTCATTTTGCACCACTCCCCGCTGTTCATCAAGCTTGGCCTGATCCACAGCGCCCAGCAGGTGACCCATGCGGTCACTCTCGAGCCAGAGGACCTGATCGAGGGCGCCCACCGGAATATTCTGGAAATAATTGGTGCGATCGTCATTGGTGGTTCCGTTCAGATCGGTGCCTCCGATGGCTTCCAGCGCCTGAAAATAATCCTTGTTGAAATTCTCGGAACCGTTGAACATGAGGTGCTCAAACAGGTGTGCGAAGCCGGATTTTCCGGGAACCTCATTTTTTGACCCTACGTGATACCATATATTTACCGCTACAATAGGAGCCTTGTGATCTTCATGAACGATCAGGCGCAGACCATTGGACAGCGTAAATTTCTTGTAGGGAACATCAATGGAATTCGGGTCATAAACAGGATAATCCTGAGCGCTGGCGGATACTGTGATGAAAAGAGCCAGCAGATGCAAAAGAAGGCAATTACGCATTTGAGTGAAGGTTGTGTGGTTTACGGTCAGGAAATAGCACCGGACATCCGGCACAAAAGAACTTACCGTAAACAACTAATTGAAAAAAACGATGTGTTTGATGCGAAAAAAGGGATTATATGCGCCGTTCGGAACAAGAACAGCACACAGGTTTATCATTATTTCAGGCAGCAGGTTTACTCCCCGTCGCCATCCCTGTATTTCTCCCAGGGTGTATCTTTGTATTTC
>CAIYFY010000007.1 GCA_903925535.1 uncultured Bacteroidota bacterium
AAAAAATTATTTCAGCTACTGGACCATCCTGATGCTGGCCATTTTTGGCGGTATCCTGGGGGTACTGATGATGATTCCGCTCCGGAGGTCGCTGATTGTGAAGGAGCACGACACCCTGCCCTATCCGGAAGGTACTGCCTGTGCGCAGGTACTGATTGCCGGCGACAAGGGTGGTGATTTTGCCAAAACGGCTTATCAGGGCCTCGGCTTTGCCTTTGGTTACGCCATGCTCCAGAAGGTATTCCATTTTATATCCGAAGCACCCACGTGGGTAAGCAGTGCTGCCAGTAAATACCTGCCTGCAGCGCGTTTAAGTGGCGAAATCACACCCGAATACCTGGGTGTAGGCTACATTATCGGCCCGCGAATAGCCGGTGTACTGGTGGCCGGCGGAGTGCTGGCCTGGTTCGGACTCACCCCGCTGCTCGCCACTCTGGTTCCACCAGACGTGATTGCTGCCCAGTTGCAAAAGCTCGACCTGATGAATATGGCAGAACCCAGTGCACGCTTTGGCTGGGATCCGGCAGCTCATTCCTTCTCCAATCTCTCCGAGGCCATTTACCGGGCATATATTCGTCAGATCGGAGCCGGAGCAGTGGCAGGCGCCGGTTTTATCACCCTGATCAAAACCATGCCTACCATTATTTCCTCTTTCCGCGACAGTATGGGCGATCTGCGCAACCGCGACAAGAGTGTGGCCAGAGCCCGCACAGAAGACGATCTGTCCATCAAGGTCGTGGGAGTTGGCAGCCTTGCACTGATCCTTCTGATGGCGCTGCTGCCATCCATTCCGGGCGACAGCTTCATCAGCAAAATTCTGATAGGTGTTCTGGTCATCATCTTCGGCTTCTTTTTCGTGACGGTGGCAAGCCGTATTGTGGGTATCATCGGAAGCAGCAACAGCCCGATATCGGGTATGACCATTGCAACCATTATGGGTACAGCCCTTGTCTTCATCGGCGTGGGCTGGACGGGCAAGGTATTCGAACCGATGGCACTGGTGGTAGGAAGTATGGTGTGTATAGCTGCCGCCAACGCAGGCGCAACCTCGCAGGATCTGAAAACGGGATACCTGGTCGGAGCAACACCGCGCTATCAGCAACTGGCCCTGTTTATAGGTGTGGTAGTTTCATCACTCGTTATCGGCGCCACCGTACTTTTCCTCGACAATCCGACAGCTGATCTCAGGGCTCAGGGTATCGAACATGCGATCGGCGAAAAATTCAATGCCCCGCAGGCTACCCTGATGGCCACACTGATCAAGGGCCTGCTCTCTTTCAACCTCGACTGGCAGTTTGTGCTGGTGGGGCTGTTTGTGGCTGTTACCCTGGAACTTTGTGCCGTCAAATCGCTCTCTTTCGCTGTGGGTTTCTACCTGCCGCTCGCTACCACCCTCCCGATCTGGATCGGCGGTGCACTCAAGGGATTCACCGACTGGCTCGCCAGACGCAAGGGGGAAGAAACCGAGGATGCCGAACTCGGCAAGGGCAGTCTGTTTGCTACCGGCCTGGTGGCAGGCGGTGCACTCGCGGGCGTGATCGTTGCCCTCCTGCAGGCCAGCGACAAAACGGCCGCCGCCGTGGAAAAATTCAATCTGGAACACAGTATTACAGGGGCTATCGGGAACGAGGGATACAAACTGCTCGGAGTTGCCTGCTTTGCTTCGCTCGCTGCAGTACTTGTATATACCGCGAGAAAAAAATAATAAGGGGCTTTTTCATTTTTGCGGCCGGATAAAAACATCCGGCCGCAAAAATCCCCGCATCTGTGAAATGAAGCCGGATAATTCTTCGTTATTTTGCAAAAAATTATCGAAATGCTCCGTTTTTCAAGCCTGTTACTCCTGCTCCTGATCACCAGCGCCGTCACCGCTCAAATCGAAGACCCCCAATACGCATTCAGGGATCTCAGGCGCGGACTGGATGGCACCTGGTTCATGCCCACCGACCGCGGCGACAGGCTCGAAATCTGGGCTATACAGGACGACAGTACGCTCGTTGGCCGCAGTGTTCGTATCAAACCTGAAAACGGAGACACAGTACTGCTCGAACGCCTGCGGATTGAGCTCCGCGATACCAGTATCACCTACATCACTGCCTCCCGGGTACAGGGAGAAACCAGGGAAACCTCATTCGCTCTCACCGAAGTGGATGAACAGGGATTTTATGTTTTCTCCAATCCAAAAAACAATGATCCGCAAAATATCCGGTACCTCCTGCTCGGAAACCGCGAGGTACAGGTCGTTACCGAAGGAATCAGAAACGGACGAACTGTTACACAGGAATATGTGTATGAACGCGAATTCACCCCGGGTGCTGTCGAATTCCGGCTGAAAGTGGGCGGAAATGCCCAGACAATCGGCATATCAGGCAATTTTCCGACAGATCCACCCGAATTTGCCAAACCTGTTTACGACTGGCGCCCCGGCTGGGAGTTCGGTACCCAGGTCAGGTTCAAGGGCAGAGGTGGATTCCTGACAGTAAACGCGGAAGCGGGAATTTCAGGCAAATCAACGTATGTAAATTCTGTATTCACTGTCATTGAAGGTACTGATGTAACCGTTTACAAGCGCGATCTGAACTACCGCACTGCCTGGTTCATTGCAGGTATTTATCCCGAGCTGTCCTTCGGCCGC
>CAIYFY010000008.1 GCA_903925535.1 uncultured Bacteroidota bacterium
ATCCGGAAACCAGCCCATGCTCATGGTCTTCTGACCGTTCATGGCCCAGTCCCACTCTACTTCCCGGTACAGTTTGTCGGCCAGCTCGCGTATGGCTTTTTCCTGTCCGTCTTCAGCATCAAAGTAGGTCATGCACACGAGGATACCCGCCATCAGCAGGCCCGTATCAATCGTGGAAAGCTCCACGTTCTGGAAGCGCAGACCGGTTTTTTGTACCAGAAAGTGGTAGAAAAAGCCTTTATATCCCGATACATCCGTCATTTGCGGACCTTTGGGCAGTTCATTCAGGACGCGCAGGGTGCGCAGTACGCGCTCTGCCGCCTGTTTCCGGGTGATATATCCCTTTTCCACGCCCACCACGTAGCTGGTGAGTCCGAAACCGGTGGCGGCAATACTGGAGAAATTATCGGTAGGCCAGCGGTCGGGTATCTGGGCGTTGTCGGTATTGCCGAGGTCCCAGAAAAACCGGAATGTGTGGAGTGAAAGTGAATCCAGGAACGGATCTTTTTGGTAACGCCTGGCGGGTTGTGCGGTGGCCGCCTGTACGATGAGAAATGAGAGCAGAATGGTGAATAACTTCTTCATATCGCTTAAAAAGAGATGCCGGACTCCGACAATTGGAATCCGGCATCAAAGAACCGAAAAATAACTGACATTACTTCTCTGTGTTGTACATCATCTCTTGTCGGTCAGCGCATAACCTGGTTTAGAGGAAACCACAGAGGTTCGCAGAGTTTGACGCAGAGTTGCGCAGAGTATGAAAAAGAGGGAACTGCAGAGTTGCGCGGAGTAGTACAAAGAATCTTTCTCTGCGCAACTCTGCGCTATACTCTGCGAAACTCTGCGGTTAACTCCTCTGCGGTTAACTCTCTATATGCCTATTGTAACGATTGATTTTGATCATCTATGGCTCTTTGCTGATACTCTGACGGTGTAAATCCGGTAGCTACCTTGAAATGGCGATTGAAACTCTGCCGGCTTCCGAAACCGGTGTTTTCCATAAGCTCGATGACACTGATATTCGGGTTGTCGGCGATAAGCCTTCTCGCTTCGTTGATCCGGAAATTATTGACCAGATTCGGGAAAGAGGTTTTTCCTACTTCGCTCAAGGCCAGGGAAACATAGCGCTGACTCCTGTTCATATTATCGCACAGGTTTTGCTGGGAGAAAGTCGGATCGAGATAAAGTTTTCCATTACCGATTCGCCTGACTATTTCAACATACAGGTTTGACAAATAGATTCCCTTGTCATCAGGCTGATCCTCGTCTTCTTCGGGCTGCTCAACGGGTTGCCGGTTGTCAAACTCAATATTACTGTCACGGAGAAAAAAGGTACCGTTGGCTATTTCCAGGTTCATCCGGTACATGGTTTTCATGGTCCTGCGCAACCGGATGTACTGCGCAGCAATAATGCCAATAGCCAGGACGGCGGCCAGCAGCGCAAGCAGAGACAGTATCAACTGCCTGTTTCTGATGGAAATACCCTCCTCCAGCAAATCTTTCTGCCGTGTTATTTTCTTTACCTCGTGTATGGTCTGAAACTCTGAATTCAGGATTCGTGCATTTTCCTGGGCCGACTCGTCATTCATGGTCTTGTACTCTTCCAGCATCTTTTTAACCCCCTCAAAGTTCCCGGCGCGGGCCTGCAGTAAAAGTTCAACCTCCCTGATATCGCGCTGATAGTCCGTTCTGCCGGTTTTCAGCGCCAGTTTACGCGATTGTTCGAGGTTGGCTGCAGCGGCGGCGAGGTCGCCTCCCGATTCAATCTCGCATTGTCCCAGAAGCCGGAGCGCCACCGACAGGGCCTCGAGGAATCCTTTGCTTTCACAAAAC
>CAIYFY010000009.1 GCA_903925535.1 uncultured Bacteroidota bacterium
CAATCCATTCACTGATCAAACCTCAATCGGATTCACGCTCCCGGAACCCTGCACCGCTGAATGGCAGATTACTGATATGAGTGGCAGGGTAGTACTGGTGCTGAAACGCGATTACTCTGCTGGTGAAAATTCGGAAATATTCGAATTGAAAGGGTACAGTGGGGTATACTGGTACACTATTAGGACGCCTTTTGGAGTACAAACCAGAAGGATGATGATTGTTGAATGATAGTACGCTAAGCTTGTATTTTATCCGGCCCTTTCAGCCTCCCACGGGCTGTCAGGGCCGTTTTTTTTAAATTTATTTCTCAGAGCCGTTAAACTGTTCAGTCAAGTGCATGTCCAATAAAGGTCGTCACAAAGCGGATTGTGTTACCGGAACCGCTTTTCTTCAAGATAATCCATCCCTGCGTTGTACATGCGTAATCCACTATTTCACCGAATACTCCTTCTGGCCATTTTACAGTCTTTTTTCAGTCTGGTATCTGACACGGCAACTGCTCAGAACTTACTTTCTGACCGGCGTACCCGTGAAGCAACCTCCCGTCGGTACCGGAGTGTTGAACACAATGTGGATCGCAAAATACCGGGATCCCGTAACGACTCCCTTAAAGCAGTTTATTGCTATCTGGAGGGGCTCTCACTATTTCTGGATGGCAAGGTGCGAAAAGCTGGCAAGCACTTCAGAGATGCACTGGAGTACGATCTGGCGCGATATAACTCCTCATTTCGGGAAAAGTGCCTCAACAGGCTTGCACTGACCAGCAGAACTACGCATCACCTGGAAGATGCATGGGATGCATACCTGAAATCTATGTGTATTGCCGAATCCAGGGGGGATTCAGCCGCCATGATGTCATGTATGCTTGGATTGTACCAGTGTGAAGCAGGAGTGACCTGCAATGAGCAGGATGTACTTCAGTTAATGTCTTACTTTCATTTGCATTCGAACCTGAAAGATGAATTCGGATGTCTGGAGCTGCTGTCTGCAGCCGCCCTGTTGCGAAAAGATATGCCCGGCTTTAACAAATATGTGGCTGATATCGAACGTGTCTGCAGGGAGTTGAATTATCCCTTCGGACTGGCATACGCAAAGCTGATGAAAGCTGAGGGTCTGCTTGGGAATGGATATTTCACCGAGGCCCGGGAAGCAACACGGGAGGCAACGGCATTTTGCACAGACGTGAATCTGGAGATGATCGGAAACGGGTGCAAGGTTCTTCAGGCTGTAAACTATATCAGGACCGGAACCGGACTTGACGAGGCTGAGCGATTGCTCGAAGAGTCGCTCAGGTTTGCCCGGATCTCGGGCTTTGACGAACTGATTCCCTACATAAAGGCACAACAACTCAAAATTAAATCGCCCTCCGCTGTGCCGGAAAATGAAGATCCGCTGGCACTGTGTCATATAATTTCCCTGGCAGACCAGAATGTCAGAAACGAAATCATGGCCGAGCTGGCTCAATACGAACCAGTCGTACAAAATGACGACAAATCTGTGTCGGGCAGTGCTTTTTATACATTTTTACTGTCGCTCGCCATGCTGATTATTTCCGCTCTTCTGTCGGCCGGGCTCCTTTTTTTCCTGAAAACCGGTTACTTGCCAGCGGCAGCCCTGCGACAAAACCCCGGTTCCGGTGAGGCAGAAGTGCGCACAGATGATGAAGATGAGCGAATGGTTAATCTTTATTCCATGATTTTGGACAGAATGAGAGAGGAGAAACCTTATCTCGATCCGGATTTCAGTTTGTCTGTATTGAGCACCATGCTGAACAGAAGTGAACGCTACATTTCATTGGCTATACGGAATACAGGGGGAACCAATTTCAACAGGTTGGTGATTGGTTTCAGGGTGGAAGAAGCGTGCAGGCTTATCAGGAAATACGGGCCGTTAATAACAATGAATGAAGTGGGCGAGCGATCCGGCTTTTCAAACAGGATGTCATTTACCCGAAGATTCAGGGAACTTACGGGGATGTCGCCTACAGAGTATCTGGATTCAAACGCTCGGAAATAGTGTAATCTCTCGTCTGATTTAATCATTTTTTGCGGATTTTTTTACACCTGTAAAAAACTGTTACACGGGGTGTTACAGTTTTCTCTTACTCTGCGGGTTCCTTTGCTGTATAAAAATCTTCGCACATGAATTTAATTTTACGCACCATCGGCGTCACTGCTTTTCTCTTGTCAGCAGCGTCGTATGCCAAGGCTCAGTTTTCCGGAGGCTCCGGTACTGTGTCTGATCCATACCAGATAAGTACTTTGTCTGATCTGGTTACATTATCTGCAGGTTCAACGTATGTGGGTAATCACTTCATACAGACAGCCGATATTGACGCCAGCAGCAGCAGCACGCTCAACAGCGGACAAGGTTTCCGGGGCATAGGATCTCCTTCCAGTCGGTTTACCGGAACTTACAACGGGAATAACAAGTCTATAACCGGTCTCTTTATTAATCGCCCGTCAACATCTTCGATGGGTTTATTCCGTTCAACCTCCGGTGCTACTATCAAAAATCTCACCCTCATCAATGTCAATATTACGGCAAACGACAATACTGCAGCTGTGGTGGGCTGGGCTCTTGGATCCACGCTCATCGAGAATGTCAGCGTAACCGGAACTTCAATGATAGTAGCCAATGCCACTGATGGCGGCGGAATTGCCGGGGAGGCCGAAAACTCTACGCTCACTGGTTGCTATGTGTCCGCTACAATTACAGGTGTCGGTAATACCGGGGCACTTATAGGATTTTGCTGTATCAACGGCACAGCAACCACCATTTCCAGGTGCTATACAAATGGTACTATCAGCAGTTCGGGCAGCAATGTTGGCGGCCTTATCGGTACCAATGAACAGACAGTAGTCAATTGTTACAGTACAGCATCAGTCACTTCCGGTACAAATATCGGAGGTCTTGCTGGTGATAACAAAGGCACTATCACCAACTGCTACAGTAAAGGCGCACTTACGGGAAGCACTCCGTTGGGAGGATTCGTTGGTACAAATACAGGTTCCGTGACCAATTGTTTCTGGGATACCCAAACCTCCGGCGCATCCTCATCAGCCGCTGGTGAAGGCAAAACAACGGAGTTTATGCAATCTCCCTGTACCTATGAGGAGACTGGCTGGGATTTTGCCGGTGAAACTGACAATGGTACTGACAATATCTGGACAATAAACACGACAGATAACGGCGGATACCCGGCACTTTCCTCGCAGGGATACTCCAATGCATTCAACTGTGCGGCCCCGTTCATCACAACCTGGTCTTTCAGTGCCAATACATCATCATTACAATTCAAAACACTCACGACTACCGCCCCCGTTCTTTATACCTGGACTGCCAGTCCGTCCGGTAACAGTGGTTCAGGTTCCTTTTCCAACACGACCGGTGGCACTGTCACGCTGTCCAGTCTCAATTTTGTCGCTGGTGATGAAGTAACTATCACTATGGAGGCTCATAACCTCAGACGTTTTTATATAGACGGTGGTACAGACAAAAATAACCTCAAAGGAGTGTCTCAGTGGGGTGGAGTGAAGTGGTCGAGTCTCAACAGTGTTTTCATGGGCTGCCGTAACCTGAGTGTTTATGCCATGGATGCCCCCGACCTGAGCAACGTGACTGATATGACGGAGATGTTCAATAACTCCAGCTTCGATTATCCTATTGGAAACTGGAATGTAAGCAATATTGCCAGTATGGCAAGGACGTTCAACAACAGCTCTTTTAATCAGTCACTAGGAGACTGGACCTTCAAGGCTGGCGTTGACCTGACTGGTTTCCTGGACAATGGTGATATGGACTGTGTGAACTACTCTCAGTCTCTGATTGGCTGGGCTGCCAATGCCTCGATGCCATCAGGTTTGAACCTGAGCGCAATCGGAATAAACTACGGAACTTCAGCTGCGTCGGCGCGAAGTACGCTGACAGGCAGCAACGGCTGGACGATTGCCGGAGATATTGCCGGTACAGCACACTGTCTGCCATGTCCGGATCTGTCGGCCGCACCGTCTGATGTGGTAATCACCAATAGTGTGTGCAGTCCGGGTTGTGTGCCCGCAGGTGGAAGTATCGCACCTCCTGCAGGTACGCCGTGTCCGTTGGGGTCCACAATTCAGTACAAACTGAATAATGGAGTGTGGTCGTACACCATACCGACATACGATCAGGACGGTCCACCACAAAATATCAGAACCCGCTGTGAGTGTGATTCTTATCCTCAGATTGAGAGTCCGCAGTCCGGAGGTGTAAATACTGTCCCCGGTACGTGTACACCTCCTGTACCTGTGCTATCCACCACCGAAATATCCGGGGTTTCGCCCAACGATGGTGTGATTTGCGTGGGATCCGGTGTAAATGTCTCTGCTTCAGGGGGAGTCAGTTACGAATGGTCTAATGGCCATAAAACTTCCGCATTTGACATCAGTCCATTCTGTTCCGGTTCATACGAGGTCACGGTATCTGATGTTAACGATTGCACTCAGACGGCAGTTGCTACAATTAATGTGAATCAGGCACCGTCCGTTCAGTCGGCTTCTCCTGGTTCAGGATCCGCTGGCACTGTAATAACCATTTCTGGATCATATTTGTCTGATGTAACTGATGTCAAGTTCAATGGAGTCAGTTCAACCAGTGTCAATGTAATCAGTTCGACTCAGGTACAGGCTAGTCTCCCTGCTTCAGGAGCCTTCAGCGAATTGAAAGTCGTAACACTTTGCGGGGAGGTTATCGTTAAATCTTCTGCACCGACTGTTTCTTCCATCAGTCCTTTGTCGGGTCCGGTGGGTACTGTGATAACAATCAGTGGTTCCAATCTCGGACAGATTCATTCTGCCTCTGTTGGCGGAACGGGAGCCGTGATTCTCTCAAAAAGCGATAACTCGGCTGTCATAGCTGTAATGCCCGGCTCTGCCACTAACTCGGTGTCGGTTGTCTCTCTGGCAGGCACAGGCACCTCTTCCGGTAATTTTACAGTTGAAGGTACACCGTATCCTTACTTCCAGCAGGGTGCCAAGAAAACAAACAGTGTTTCCGCTTCACAGCAGGGTGCATCTGTTGCTGTCAGTTCAGATGGCAATACGGCAGTGATTGGTGCTCCGGGCGATAATTCGGGTAAAGGAGCTGCCTACATTTATGTTCGGTCTGGTAACACATGGTCTCAGCAAGGAGCCAAGCTGACAGGCACAGGAGCTGTCGGTAATGCCCGTCAGGGTACTTCTGTTGCAATCAGTGATGACGGCAACACCATAGCAGTTGGTGGTATCAACGACAACAGTAATGTCGGAGCAGTGTGGATGTTCGTACGCAATGGTGCGGTGTGGTCTCAGCAGGGTTCCAAACTGGTGGGTGTTGGCTCTTCAGGTGCTTCCCAGCAGGGAATATCGGTTTCTCTGTCCGGGGATGGCAATAGACTGGCAGTTGGTGCAGCAGGAGATAACGCTTACAAAGGAGCCGTATGGCTTTTTGCCAGACAGGGTAGCGGATGGTATCAGAGAGGCGACAAACTGTCTTTACCGATGGATGGAATCGGTGCATCGAGATTCGGTACTGCTGTGACTTGTTCGGGAGACGGTGGAACTCTCCTCGTGGGAGGCCCTTACGATGACAACAGGAAGGGTGCAACATGGATTTACTCGGTATCCGATTGCCAGTGGAGTCTGCAGGGTAAAGTAATTGGTTCCGGCACCTCCTCACAAATGTTCCAGGGCTGTGCTGTCTCTGTAAGTGATGACGGAAGTACAGCGATTATAGGTGGATCTGTTGACAACAACCTTCAGGGTGCCGCATGGGTTTTCAAACGCGTCTCCAGTGTTTGGACTGAACAGACCAAACTGAATGGTAACTGGCTCATTGGAGCCTCCCGTCAGGGTTCCTCGGTTTCGCTTAGCGCCGACGGCAATACAGCTATCGTGGGTGGCTTTGGTGATAACACCAGTAAAGGTGCCATGTGGGTTTACAAGCGTACAGGCAGCAGCTGGGCTCAGATGGGAGGAAAG
>CAIYFY010000010.1 GCA_903925535.1 uncultured Bacteroidota bacterium
CAGAATTGCACAGAAAGGGTTCGAATGATACTGATTTCAAACGGGTGGCCTCTCCCGGTGTACCTGTTATGGCTGTACACTCCGGAAGCGAGAAAGATATTGTCTGGCTTGGATCGGGCTATCTCCTCAGACTGGACGCCAACAGTGGTATAACCCGGATCAAAGAGCGACCGGCAAATGTAAAAATCGGTTCCCTGTGGTCCGTTTACGAAGAAAAAAACAGACTTTGGCTGGGTTACTCAACAGAGCTCCTGTTTTATGACAAATCATCCGACCGTATCATTCCATATTACAAACCCGAAGAACAGGGGATTCTGCGGAACACTGATATCTATCAGATTGTACCCGTATTGGGTAAAGACAGTCTGTGGATGGCCACGAGCAAAGGATTGATACTGCTGGATCAACACCGAGCTGTGATTGCCAGATATGGTTTGGGCAACGATTCGCCTGTCCGGTTCCCCTGTGAAAATATTCGGCATATCTTTCAGACAAAGGCAGATCAGATCTGGATAGCTACCTCCTGTGGACTGATCAGCTGGCAACCGATTTCCGGTACGTTCAAACTGGTTTCATCACAGGATGGACTCCCCAATGTGAATCTGTATGCTGTCTATCCGGATGATTACGGATTTTTATGGATGAGCAGCGATATGGGTATTATCCAGTACCATATTTCATCCGGAAGAATGAGGCATTTCACAACTGACCAGGGTGTATCCAGCAATGAGTTCAACCGGATTTCCCATTTGAAAGCTATTGATGGAACGATTTACTTTGGCAGTATCAATGGTGCAACATCATTTCATCCTGCCGATTTTTCAGCGGATTTTTTCTCGGGCAGCGAGGCCGGCCTGGTTCTGGTGGGTGCACGTGCACAGGGGCCAAATCCGGAGGACATGGTGGACTTGTTGCCCGAATATGCCCGAAAAAACCGGATTGTCATCAAACCGGATGAACGTTTTGTCAAACTCCATTTTGCCATCCCCAATTACAATATCTCGGGCCCGGTCAGCTATTACTACAAAATAGAAGGTGTACACGAATCGTGGCAACAGGTTTCAACACCGGATATTACATTTCCCCAGCTGCCGAGGGGCAGGTACAAAATCTATATCCGTACTGGTTCGATGAGTGGTGTCAGCTCTGTGGAACCCTCGGTGGTAGAAATGGAAGTGTTACCTCGTTTTTATCAGCAAACATGGTTTTTTTTACTGGTATTGTTCTTTTTGATCGGACTGGGTACCTTTTTATGGAAAAGAAGGGTCCGACTGTTGCTTTCAAGGCAGCTCGAACTGGAGACAAAAATTCAGGAGGCCACCAGCCAGATCACAGCCGATAAAAAACTCATCGAAGCCCAGATGAACCGTATTGCCAATATCAGTGAGGAAAAAAACCGGTTCTTTGTTAACATAACACACGAGCTCCGAACGCCCCTGACGCTGGTTACGGCTCCCCTGGAAGCAATTCAAAGCAAAAAGCTGCTCCCCGCCAGGGAGACGGAAATGCTGTCAACAGCACTCCGTAACTCAAGGCAATTGTTGTCGCTCATCAATGATTTGCTGCTGTTATCGAGAGATGAACAGATCAAAACACCTGATACCCGGAAACCCGTCGAGCTGATTCCGGTAATCGAGGATATTATCCGGCTTCACTCCTACAGTGCCTCCCAGAAAGGTATCAAATTCTACTTTGCAAAAGGTAGTGACGGCAAACCTGTGGTGGATGGAGATGAAAAGCTGGTCAGACGCGTTATAGAGAATATAGTGGCCAATGCTGTGAAATATTCGGACGGGCCCGGCAGAATATCGGTCTCCATCACCCGGAACTCCGTGTACACCACTGTATCTGTAGCCGATACCGGACGCGGAATAGAACCCGCCGATTTGCCTCATATATTTGAACGCTATTTCCAGACTCAACGGACTGATACGCCTTTTGAGGGTGGTACCGGTATTGGACTGTCTATCGCCAGGGAAATTATGGAGCTCTTCAACGGTAAAATCCGGGCAGAAAGCGAACAGAACAAGGGAAGTATTTTCTACCTCGACTTCCCTTGTTCTGTTCATGAAAACACTGTTTCGGCTGACTCCGGTGCTGAATATCACAGCAATATTCTGAACTCGCCGTTTGACGCCATCGGACGCAAAAGAATTTGTGTGGTGGATGACAATCCTGAAATAGGGAAATTGCTCTCTGAAATGCTCGGTGATGATTTTGAGGTAACTGTATTTTTCTCGGGTACTGGCCTGCTCAGCAATCTGAAGGGGAATGCAATACCCGATTTGCTTATTTGCGACCTCATGATGCCACGCATGAATGGCTTTGAACTGCTGGAGCAAATCAGGAATATTGCCGCGCTGAAGAATATGAAGATCCTCGTACTGACAGCCATGACTTCACCAGATGTCGAGCAGCGTACTTCTTTCCTGGGAGCCCATGGTGTTTTGTGGAAGCCCTTCACAATGGATGCGCTCAGGAATCAGGTGACCATGATGTTGTCCGGGAACCAGGACACCCCCATATTTGATCAGATACCCGGGAATTTGTCTGCCGAACAGACTGTGTGGATCAATCAGTTGAACCGACTGATTATTTCAAAAATGGCCGCCCCGGATTTCACCGTCAACTGGCTGGCTCAGAATATGCATGTCAGCCGGAGTACCTTTTTCCGGGAACTGAACAAACTGACGGGGCAAACTCCCAATGACTACATTCAGGTATTAAGGCTGGAGTATGCCCGCAGGCTTCTCGAAGCCGGAAATGTTGCCTCCGTGGAGGATGTCCTGAAGGCAATAGGTCTGAAAGATAAAATTCATTTTTCACGTATATACCGCGACCGTTTCGGGAAGGCGCCTCATTCCTATTTAAAGTAGCTTGCATCTCTGTCAACCCGCCGAGAGTATCATCCTGACACTTCAGGCCTGTTCACAGTACCAGTATTTCACTGATTGAGACATTAGTCTTGTCTGCTTCCTGTTTGTACAACAGCTTAGAAGTCACTTTTGCACTGGTTTTAACGCATAACTTACACTGCAAACAGAAACGACAGCCTATGAAGTACACGCTACTCATTTTGGGGCTGACGCTTGGTTTCGGCGCCGCAATATTTGCGCAGGCGAATCTGAGTGTACAGGGCTCCATTCAGAACTCATCGGGAATTGCACTCGCCGATGGCAAGTACAGTCTTACGTTCCGGCTCTATGAATCGGAAACGGGAGGTACGGCCGTCTGGTCGGAAACTCAACCTGCCCTCGATGTGGCCGGCGGACTTTACAGCGCTACGCTCGGCCTCATTTCACCACTCACCGCTTCCTTCGACAAACCCTACTACCTCGGGGTAACGGTGAACAACAGTCCGGAACTGCTGCCCCGCGCACGGCTCAGTTCATCCCCCTACGCGCTCTCGCTGATTGGCCAGAGCAATATTTTCCCCTCCACGGGTA
>CAIYFY010000011.1 GCA_903925535.1 uncultured Bacteroidota bacterium
AAAGATAAAACAATTAGTTTTTAATTTAAAACAATTTTTGCTTAAAATAAAATAATTTGTTTTTCATTTAGCGTATTTGTTTCAAAGTCAATCATTTAAAGCAGGTTTCAGCAGTGCTTTCTGTAACCTGATGTGAAGGGTGCAATCACAGGGCTGGCACCAGGCAGCGTTTTGCATGGATTCTACGTTCTATAGATGTCAGACGGGCTGTATTCTGTAACTTTCCGTCCGAAATTGAAAATGGATTTCGCGATTAATCTGGAGAACACTGAAAAAGACTTCGTGGCAGCCCTTATCCGTCAGGAACGGTGGGCCCAGAAACAGTTGTACGAACAACACTTCGGCAAACTGATGGGAATCTGCATGCGCTATTCCGGCTCCCGGGACGAGGCTCTTGATCTCCTCCATGAAGGATTTATGAAGGCCTTCCAGCATATAGGCAAATACAAACCCGGCACATCCATTTTCTCCTGGTTGCGCACCCTGATGGTAAATGTTTGTATTGACCATTACCGAAAGAACCAGCGCAGACGGACGCTTGATCTTGATACAGCAGTTACGCAGCCCCTGGAAGGTCAGGACATCCTCGGCAGTCTGTCGGAGGAGGAGATTCTTGCAAAAGTTCAGGAACTTCCTCCTGTGTACCGCACGGTTTTCAACCTTTATGTGATTGAAGGCTATTCACACAAGGAGATTGGTGAAATGCTCCAGATCACCGAAAGCACTTCCAGATCAAATCTGGTGAAAGCAAGACACAAGCTGATCGAACTGCTTTCAGGCATAGGCCACTATCAAACGACATTCTATTCCAGCAAAAATGAACACTCCAGTCTATCCGACCTGCCATGAATCAAAATGAGTTTGACAATAAAATCAGGGCCAGTCTTGAATCCGTGGAAGTACCTTACGACCCGGCTAGCTGGAATCTGCTGGAAACCAGACTTGAGATGTCCAGCAACCAGTCTGCCGCCGGATTCGATGCCGGCGTCAAACGGGCGCTCGACCGGTTGGAAACGCCTTATGATTCCGAATTATGGAAGCTGATGGCCCGCCAGGTTGATCAGTCAGCCGCTATCCGCAAGGTCCGTATCAGAAAACTGGCAGAGGCAGCCGTGATTTTGCTCCTTGCTCTTCAGACTTCCGCCAATTTTACCCCTGAAACAATACCCGGAAAGCCGGGTCTTGACCCGACACCGGCTACATTTCCTGTTAACAGTCCGATGGCTGGGAGTGTTCGTCAGGGTAAAACCACTGCAAACAGGATCGCTGCTTTCAATGCAGCTACCGCCCGCCCATCCTCCACAGTTGTCCCGGAATCTCATTCCCCTTTAAATATTATACCCGCCTTTGTCGAGAATTCCTCAACACCGGAGAATCTCCCGCTTGTCCCCACTCGCATACTGGCGCTTCCCCTCAGGTCTTTTCCTTTACCGGAACTGGAACTGTTGGCAACAAGAGCCTGTGTTACTCAATCTTCCGGAAGGTGGTACCTCGCTGCTTTTACTGAAGCAGGCGCTGATCTGGCCAGACAGGATGCTCAATCCTCCTTCTCCGCCTTATCCCCGGGATTCGGCATTATTGTTGGCAAAGAGGCTGGAAATTGGGGATTTGAAACAGGTTTACAGGTTAACAGAGCTTCATTTACACCAGACAACAAAACAACTGTGTATGCCGGAAACCCGCAAACGGGCTTTCTCGCGTCATATATTACCGGAGCGGATGCCACTACTGTCGCTGTCCCCGTCCGCGTGACAAGAAAAATAGCCACTTCCAGGGCTGTCGAGCTCCGGGCACTGGCAGGTCTGGCAGCTGAAATGGTTGCCGAAAAAAGCTACAGCAGGAGAACGGTCTTTCTGCCTCCTGCCAGCCAGTCAACCGGTGGTGCTGTTATGCCGACAGGAACCATTCCCGACAAAATCCAGAACGGCCTCTTCGAAGGTGGAACGGCAGCAAGCAACGTGACCGCCAGTGCACTGTTGGGTCTTAGGCTGAGCGCAAAACTGGGTAATTCATACAGCATCTTCCTGGAGCCTGCAGCAAGCATCAATCTGTCTGGCGGCTGGGGACCCGAACAGGAGAAAATTGACAGATTCTCCGTTCGTGCCGGTGTTCATGCCCGGCTCTAGGGTGTGTCTGAAAAACACATGCCGGCCCGAAAACTCATCTTTGGGAACCTTTCCGACAGGTCTTTTTCGGGCAGTATAACCCGGTATTACACTCAAAAGTACCTTTATCCGGAACCCAAAATCTGCTGTTTTCGATCTCGCCAGTTTTTTCAGACATACCCAATGAAAGAGGCGAACCCTTTACGGATTCGCCCCTTTTTTTTACCTTACTATGGTCACATCTCCTTTCCTGTAAACCTGAATAGTTCGGCTGCATATTTGCAAATCGGCCCATAGCTGCCAGACATATACTCCGGGATTCATGGGCTCACTGTTGAAGAAGCCCTCCCATCCTTCACTCAAATCGCTGGTTTCAAACATCAGATTCCCCCAACGGTCATAAATTTCCATCCTGTAAGACAGAACAGCAAAATTTTTGCCGAAAAACGCCCTGAAAACCGAGTTGTCCGGGTCTGACGATTCAGGTGCAAACACGTTAGGCACATAAATTCTGAGCGGATTACCGGCATCATCCGCCAGTTGGATTTCGGAAGTCGTCAGCACATTTTGTCCGCAATCATTCGTAGCAGAAAGCCAAACGGTGCCAGGCTTGTCAGCCCGCGCAGTCTTTCCGGTAGTTCCATTCCACCATAGAAGTTCCAATCCACTGGTATCTCCCGTCACAAAGGGAAACAACGTAACACCTGTACTATCACACGGTACAAGCAGTGCATCAGGCAAATCCAGTTTGAGTGGCTGTGTTTCCTGTACGCCATTTTCAGTGTTATAAATACATCCGTTTTCATCCACAATAACAATGGAGTACAGGCCCGGAGCAAGGTTGTTGAATACATTATCGGTCTGGAAAGGTGCTCCGTTCAGCGAATACCCCGACGCCTGCACTGGGCCCGCTACTTCAATTCGGATACTTCCCGAACCTGTGTTACTGCACGATTTTCTGGTGATCAAGTCGAAGTCAAGCTCAGGGTAACCGGACACGGTAACCGTAACCGTTGAATCACAACCCTCGCTATTTTGTAAAATGACCGTTTTGGTTTCACCGATCTGAATATCCGTACCGTAATAGTCATATACTTCACCCTTGCATACTTTCACAGACAAGTTGCTCTGGGAAGTTTTTCTGGATGCTACATTCACAGTTATCACCGAATCACATCCCTGCCAGTTTGGAACGGTAAACACCTGAACCGTGTTGGGCAAAAGAAGGTTGCCGTTATAGTTGTAGGTTTCATTCTCGCAAACAGAAACATTGATGACACTCTGGGTGGCCTGAAGCTCTCCAACGGTAACTGTTACCACTGAATCGCACCCCGACTGTGTACTCAGTGTGAATGTCTGACTTTGTCCTATTCCCAGATTAACCCCCTCGTATAAAAAGCTGTCACCTGTACATACTTTCACATCCAGCGTGGAAGTCAGTGGGGGAAGTGATACTACATTTACCGTCAGAATGGAATCGCAGCCCAGATAATTGGTCAGGGTGAATGTTCCGGACTGACCAGCGGGAATAAGCGTGCCCTGATATGAAAATGAACCTCCCTGGCAAACCTGGGGACTGATACTTCCGGTTGAAACAGGAAGAGCTGAGACCGAGACTGTAACGATGGAATCGCATCCTGCTGAAGTTTTAAGCACGAACGCCTGGCTCTGACCGACTGACAGATTCACCCCTTCGTAACCATAAACATCCCCCGGACAGACTTTAACATTCAGTGATGTGGCTGGCGGGGGAATAGTATTGACATTAACTGTGACTACAGAATCACAGCCCAGATAATTGGTCAGGATGAAGTTTCTTGTTTCCCCGGGGGCCATACTTATACCCTGGTAGATGAAATTTCCACCCTCACAGACCGAGACATTCAAATTGCCCGTGCTTGCCTGAAGTGCTGAAACGCTTACCGTTACAAGCGAGTCACAACCCTGCGGGGTTTTCAACGGAAAAGTCTGTGTCTGGCCAATAGCAAGATTTACCCCTTCATACTGATAGAATTGTCCCTGACATACCCTTGCCTCAAACGATGATGTTACAGGCGGAAGAGCGGAGACGGACACAGTTACCAGAGAATCACAACCGAGGTAGTTATTCAGCGTAAATGTGTACATCTGGCCGATTGTCATATTTACACCCTGATAGTTGAACAGTTTTCCCGGGCAAACCTGGGCATTGAGTTCCGAATATGAAACAGGCAATGGCACTGTAGTGACCGTCACAACCGAATCGCAGCCGTTCAGTGAGGTCAGTGTAAATTTCCTCGTCTGCCCGGCGCCAATCTGAACACCCTGATAGCTGTAAAATTCTCCCTGACATACCGGGACCGTGAAAGAGGAACTCAATGGCGGAAGACTTGTTACTGCAATTGTCAGCAGAGAGTCGCAGCCAAGGTAATTGGTCAGGGTAAAAGTTCTGGACTGTCCGGCCGGTATATTGACTCCCTGATACGTATAGTACCCCCCCTGACAAATAGTTATATCGAGATTTGCCGAAGATATTGGCAATGCTGTAACCAGAATTGTCACCAGCGAATCACAGCCGCTCTGGGTGGGTTCACTAAATGTTTGTGACTGTCCGACCGCCAGACTTACACCCTGATAGTTGTAAAAAGAACCCGGGCACACTCTTACATTTACCGTTTCGGAAAAAACATTCGATCCTGAAACTGAAACCGTTACAATAGAGTCACATCCAGCCTGATTTGTCAATATAAAACTTCTCGTTTCACCGATGGACATTTCAACACCCTGGTAGTTAAAGACTGTCCCGACACATATTTCGGCATTTACGCTCCCGTATGTAGGTGACAAACCATAAACATAAACGGTTACTATGGAATCACAGCCACTTTGTGATACCAGGGTAAAAGTCTGAGACTCACCCACCCCCAGTTCGGCGCCCTGATAAGAGAATGTTTCCCCAAGACAAACACCGGCGTTAAGTGTGGTGTTGAACACCTGCAGAGCACCTACATTCACAGTTACCAGTGAGTCACAGCCCTCCGGGGTTTGAAGCTGGAATACCTGAGATTGCCCGATAATCAGATTGGTTCCCTGATAATTGTACACTGATCCAGGACAAATTCTAACATTAAAGATGGATGTTATGGGAGGAGCCTGGGTAGCCAGCACCTGCACTACCGAATCGCACCCGGTTGAAGCAGTGAAGACAAAACTTGCCGACTGCCCCGGAGCTATTTCGGTCCCGTTGAAATTATAGGTACCCCCTGCACATACCTCCACCTGTATCAGACTGTACAGTGTATCCAGTGCCACTACATTGACCCTGAGTGTTGAATCACAACCAGCCACGCTGGTCAGATTGAAATTCTGCGTCTGGCCGGCAGGAATATTAACACCCATAAAATTGTAGACATCTCCTGCACAGGCTGTCACATCAAGTGTACCGGATGCACTTGGAATAGCATCCACAAACACAGTAACTATAGAATCGCAACCCAGTGATCCGGTGAGCGTAAAACTCCTCACATCTCCTACTGCCAGTTCAACCCCCTCATAGGAATAGGTGCTCCCGAGACACACCCTTGCCCGAAGTGTGTCTTTGGGTATTTCGTATTCGGAAACCTGGATATACAGGATCGAATCACAACCACCGCTCAGAGACGGGATATTGAATGTTCTTGTCTGACCCGGTGCAATACTAACTCCCTGGAATGTGTACACCTCGCCCGGGCATACCTTTACAAACTGCGTGAAGGATGGGGCAGGTATGGTTCCAACAGTTACCGTTACAATGGAATCGCACCCGAGGTAATTGGTCAATATGAATGTTCTTGTCTCACCCGACGCCATCTCAACTCCCTCGTACGTGAAGACGTCCTCCTGACATACTGCCGGATTAAGCGAACTACCTGAAACAGGAAGGCCACTAACCACCACCGTAACCAGTGAATCACAGCCGAGATAACTGGTAAGCGTGAAGGTCTGTGAATCACCCGGAGAGAGATTTGTACCCTGGAAATTGAAGACCTCCGACTCGCAAACGCTTACAAATAATGTGGAGTCTGCCGGTGGCTGCTCATTTACTGTCACTGTGACCAACGAGTCACAGCCATTGATACTGACCAGATTGAATACCTGTGTAACCCCTGCCGGAATCAGCTCTCCGTTGTAAAGCGCTGTCGAACCCTGACAGGCATAGAGTAATAGTGACGAGGACAGTGAGGGACATGGTGCTGTATCTACAAGCAGATCGGCAAAAACCGAGCCCCCGCAACCGGTCAGTTGAGCGGTATCTGTAACAATTACAGGAATCCATACAGAATCAAGCTGAACGGTGTCGAGCTGAACTGTATAAAAAGAGGGGGGTACCAGTAGCCACTGAAAGAAACCGCTGGAGTCTGAAAGCCCGGTGTTCAGCACCGTAGTGTTCCTGACAAGATTGACAGGTATCTGGCCAACCAGTGTATCATTGGCATCAATTTGTCCGTTATGATTGACGTCTGACCATACTTGTCCGTAAACATTGCCAAACCCGTCAAACAGGGCCAGTGTAAGGTCTCCGCTCCGTGCTGTACAGCCAAGGGTATCTGTCATTTCGGCAAAGTAGGTCCCGCTTTGCGTGGCAATAAGCTCGTTTGAATCAGCTCCGGGTATCGGATTGCCTTCAAAATACCACTGCCAGCCCGCAATTCCCGGCAGCGCAGGCAGGCACAAGGTATCCGGATTACAGCGCTCGTGACAGCCTGCCGGAATTGCCGCAACATTTGGTCCGGGATAAATCACCGCCGAATTACTCTGCGCAAAGCACCCAAACTCGTTGAATACCCGCACAAAATACAGTCCCGCCTCCTCTGTTGCAAGTACGGGCCCGGTATCACCTGTATTCCATACGATTTGCCAGTTGGCAGGTTGGGGTCCTGTATAGGTAAGTACGATTGGTTCTCCGGCACAAAGATTGTCACCAGCTACACTGAAGCCCTCAGGAACAGGATTGACCGTTACTTCGAACGGATCCAGTACCGTTGTACAGCCCGTCTGCGAATTGGTCACTGTGACTGTGTAAGTATATGTTCCAGCATCCAGCAGATTGCCCCTTGTTTCCGTGAACTGCAGTGTGGCGGTGGTTGATCCGTCACTCCACAAATACGAATAATCGCCATTATCCTGGATCTGAAGATTTACATCATCACCGTAACAAACCGATAGCGTCGGATATGAAACACCTATTATCTGACCAATTTCATTGAGTTCAAGGGCCTTGATTACGCCTACTGGCGCCGGGTTGACCTCAACTGTGGCTCCCGACGGTGTGTAAACACATCCGTTGCTGTTGCTCACCGTCACAAAGTAAACACCCTCCTGGTCGGCAACGAGCGTCTGTGAATTAAATCCGTTCGACCAAAGCCAGGTGGCGCCAGGGCCACCCGGCGCTGTGAGTGTAACCGACTGGCCCTCGCATATAACGGGACTGACAGGGGTTGTTTCTCCGGAAAAAGGATTGCCCTGAATGGTGACTGGCAGCGAGAAGGTGGCCAGACAGCCATAGTTGTTCACTGTGCTAACGGAAACTGTGTAAGTACCCTGTGAAGTGTAGTTGTGAAAAACAGGATTTCCATCGCTGGAATTCAGGGCGCCGGAGGCCGGATCACCAAAAGTCCACTGCGATTCAAGTATTCCTGAAGAATTCGACAGAGCGAACTCGGTAGCTGATCCGGCACAATTGGCCTGTGGAGCTGCAAATGATGGCTGTTGTACATCAGGTATGGTGATGTCCCGTGATATGGATGAAAAACAGCCGGAAGCCTCGGTTATTGTCAGTGTAGCCGTATAAACACCCGAAGCCTGATAAATAAATGCGGGATCACTCAGGGAGGAAGTATCAGAGTTGGATACTGTACCAAAATCCCAGGCCCAGGCCACTATTTCTGCCTGAGGCAGCTTTGTGCTCTCGTCTGAGAACAGCGTCGAATCACCCGGGCAACCGGGTATCGAGGAAAAATCTGCAACTGCGAGTATGTCCACCGAATCTATCAGCTCACAGTACCCGAAACTCTGCAGATACACTATCGCCTGCACAACGTACTTGCCCGGGTCGGGATAGGTGAAACTGGCAGTCTCTCCCGTGGTATTTCCCACGGTTGCACCGCCTGAAATACCTGTCCACCAGCCCGTTTGAGGCAGGTTGTACTGACCGGCATTTACACCGATACTGAAAGAGATGGAATCACAGCGTTCCGAGGGATCTATGATAATTTCAAGATCGCCGGCATTGCAGGCAGTAGCTCCTCCGAGCGACCCGCTTCCATATCCGCCACCGCCTCCATTGCAATAATTATAGAGCAACAATCCCGAAGCCGTTGCACTGCATCCAGTCTCGTTGGTTGCCACAACAGTAAACAAACCATACTGGTTGGTAGTATAGGTTGGTCCGGTTGCACCCAGCGGAACTCCGTCCTGCAACCACTCATAGGTGAATGTACCTCCCTGCGGCACCAGCGCCGTCATGGTGACAAAAGCACCGTTGTTACAAAAACCGGTTGGATTGGCGGTGGTCACACTCACATTGGGCGGTGGAAGATTATCTACCGAAAAATCTGTAGCACCGGCACATCCGTTGTTGTCAGTAACTTCGAGTACATAAGAGCCGGAAGTGAGATCCGTCGTGGAAGTTGAAGCAAGCAAACCTCCGTCCGCTGTCATCCAGGCATATGAAGTATAGGACTGAACAGACATATAAGTAGCTGATATGCCGACGCACAGTCCCTCCGGACCATCAATCGCCGGCTCTGGATTGGCGTGTACCACTACCTGCTGTTGCGCATTGTAGCCGCAGGCGATTACACGAACCTGATGATTCCCTGGTTCATCCCAGAATATTTCAATGGCATTTGTACCCTGTCCAGAGCTGACCGTACCCGCCGAGGAGGGTACAATTTCCCACTGATAAACCAGTCCTGCTATCTGCGCAGTTGAATAGGCACCCACTCCGTTTTCACAAAGTGCAGGTGTACCTGTGATGACCAGACTGGAAGGAACGCCAATATTGTAGGTAACCGGAGCAGAAGGACACCCAAGGCCATCAACGGAAATATGCCTTGCCGTCAGCGAGTACGGACCGCTGGCATTCCACGTCACAGCCACCGGATCACCCGTTTGGGATATAGGAAAGCCACCCGTTGCCTGCCATTCCACCGTGTAGGGTGCGTTGCCGGATACCTCGTAGGTGTAGGTGTTACCCGGACAAATCAGTTGTGCCCCCGAAATTGCCGCCGGTACTGACGGGCGGGCGATTACGTTTACAGTGAGTTCAGCACTTTCCGAACATGTCTGGCCCGGCTGGGCGGGTTCTGCATAGATTCGGTAGGAGCCTGCTGGAGCATTGGCAGGAAAACTCAGTAAAGCGGACGGGGCAGAGGATGCCCAGAAAACGCTGCCATCGGATTTAAAAATTATCCAGTTTGAGAAGACATTCACATCCGGGGTGAGCCACCTGGCCCTGAAAGATGACGCCGTGCCCTCACACAGCTCTACATCGCCCTCAATGAGAAAGGGCGGCAATATTTTTACAGGAATACTGTCGGTGCCACCGCAACCCAGATAGCAATTTTCATATTCGACTACCAGCCAGTGGTTGGTAAAGGGATCAACGGAACCATTCCATCCGATCACAACCTGATTCGTTCCCTGTCCGCCGAGAATTGAGCCGCCACTGGAAAGCGTCCAGTTGTACTGAGTTCCATCGAACAACTGGACGGTGTAGGTTTCTTCATTGTCTTTGCATACCTCCTGCGGACCCGAAATCTGGGCATTATCTGAAATAACAGGTATGGTGAATATACTGGCCTGCGGACAACTTGCACCGCTGCAACCGACAGCACTGAGAGAAATAGTGCCTGCGGGTCCGTCATTCCAGATAACGGAGACATTATTGTCTGAACTGCCGCCACCGTTGACCACCGTTCCATTGGAAGAAACCTGCCAGACATAGGAGGCGCATGATGAGGATGTAGTGTAGGTAGCGGTTTCACCCGGACAAATTGCCCCCACACAATCGAGCACCGGTGGCTCAGAATCGAGCACCTCAACCACCATGACAGTAGTATCAGAGCAAAGACAACTGCTTTTGGCAATCAGTGTAACAGTAAAATTACCGGGTGAATTGAATGTATGCTGCGTATTTTCAGTCGAAAATGACGATAAATCGTCACTGAAAAACCAGTCGTACAAATCGGCATAAATACTCAGGTTTTCAAAATAGACCGTCTGTCCTTTGCAAACCTGAAGCATGCCATTCTGTGCTGCCGGGAGTGAGGCAAACTGTGCCACCGGCTCGTCAACAATAGTGACACAGCGACTGCTTTCGAAACAGAAGTCGGGACTTGAAAAAGAAGCCTGAACCAGTCCCGGACCGGAGGAGCCCCACTCCACACTCACTTCCAGACCATTTGAATTCACTGAATAACTCTTCGCACCAGATACTATCCACTCTACCCCTTGCAGGAGTGGTGTTGAGCCGCAAATTACAGGCGTTTCAATGAAATAGGTTACAGGCGAGCCAGGACATACCTGCTCACACAGATCATTACCCGCGCCGATATTACAGAATGAAGCATTGGTTGACTGAATTTCAACAGCCTGAGACTGTCCTTCCTTGACCGTAAAGCATTCGGTAACGAAAGTATTCGCATTGAGTCCGGTAACACTTACGCAATAAGTACCGGCACACAGACCGGTCAGATTTTGTAAAGTAGTTCCTGTTGACCAGAGGTAGCTGTATCCCGAGGTACCCGAGCTGCCGGAGATATTCAGAATAATAGAGCCTGTACACGGGAAACCGCACCCGGTGTTTGTTACCACGCCATTTATCAGAATCGGATTGGCGTTTCCACCGCCCTGCACCGTAAAGCATTGATTTCTGGAGCAACCGTTGTCATCCACCACAGTGACACAGTAGCTTCCGGCCGAGAGGCCGACCAGATCCTGCGTAGTGGCACCGTTTGACCACGAATACGTGTAAGGAGAAGTCCCCCCTGCCACATCCAGATCAATAGAGTTGCCGGTAGTGGTCGCGTTCAGACTGATGGCATCAGGAGTGCCGACTATAGCAATTGTCGTGCTGGTGCAGCCGGTTGCATCAGTTACAGTAGGGATGTACGTACCGGCAGAGAGACCGCTCAAATCCTGAGAAGTGGCACCGTTTGACCATTGATAAGTAAAAGGAGCCGTTCCGCTGAGTACAGACAGATCAACTGCTCCGTTCTGACTGCCGTTGCAAAGAACATCTGTTACACAGACACTGAGCTCGATACCACCCTGCTGGGAAACGACAGTCGCCGAAGTTGTTTTGGAAACACCGTTGGCAGAAGATACCGTCACGGTGTATGTACCCTCGCATAATCCACTCAGGTCTTCAGTGGTTGCATTGTTGGACCACTGGTAAACCAGATTGGCGGAGCCACCTGTAACAGTAAGGTCAATTTTTCCCTCGCACAAGCCGCACGGAGCATCAATTACCTGAGTGGACAAGGTGAAGTTCTGTGCTCTGATGACGGAGGAGTGGATGAACAGAATCAAGACGAAGGGAACGTAAAGTAGTTTCATCGCAATCGGTTAAAGTGATGTGATTAAAGGCGCAGGATGGCGCTGGTGAATGCTACCTCAAAGGTGCGGTAAAAATATGTAACATCGCTCAATTGGATGCGGTGGAAAAACAGTAGCCACATGATTACGCAGTACATAGCCGCAAAATTGCATAGCTTTGCACCCATGTGGGTAGTTTACCATTTTAACGCAAACTGGCAATATTTCGTGTTGGCAGGTCTGTACAGAATGGAATTGACATAAGAAACTGTAACTTATGAAAGGCGAAGCCGTGTATAAATTTACAAGAGTCTGCCTCCGGAAAACCTGAACAAGTGGGACCAATCATACAATTCTTGCGGGAAGTAAAGAGCCAGAGGCACATAATTTGGTCGCTGGGGATACGAGATTTCAGGCGAAAATACGTAAAAAACACGCTGGGAATCGTGTGGGCGATCGTCGATCCGATTGCCTTTGTTGGAATCCTGTACCTGATCTTCAGTTCGCGATTCAACAATTCAGGGGGAGGTGAAATTCCTTTTGTAGTGTACCTGTTGTGCGGGAATATGGCTTTTGACTTGTTCAGTAACCTGCAAAACCTTACACAGGTCATTAAAGACCATGAGTTTCTCATCAA
>CAIYFY010000012.1 GCA_903925535.1 uncultured Bacteroidota bacterium
AGCCAACTTGCGCTTGGTCTCGATTTGAAGGGCGGCATGAGCGTGTTGCTTCAGGTGGACCTGCGGGACTTCCTGAAGAGCCTTTCCGGCAACAACAGCGATCCTGCCTTCCTGAAGTCTCTTGAAAGGGCCAGCGAGTTGCAGAAAACCCAGCAGGGCGACTACATCACGCTGTTTGCCCAGGCGTGGAAAGAGAACGGCGGAGGACAGCCTCTCGCCTCTGTTTTCGCCCGTAACGAAGCCAGTGGTATCAAATTTGACACCCCTGATGCCGACGCTATCAATATCATCCGCACGGCGGCCAATGGTACGGTCAACCAGACCTACGACCGCCTGAAGAAACGTATTGACAAGCTCGGTGTGGTACAGCCAAACGTGAGCCTCGATGCTGCGCGCGACCTGATTCAGGTAGAGCTGCCGGGTATTGACAACCCGCAGCGCGCCCGCAACATGCTCTCCAGCCAGGCCAAACTGGAATTCTGGGAGACGTACCGCATCACCGATGAAGGTGTGTTCAGCGGACTGCAGAACGCAGATCTTCTGCTCGGCGCAGGTATCGACACTTCCGGCGCTGCCAAGGATACTGTTTATGAGTATCCGCTTGGTGCCAACGGACAGCCCGATTCCACACAGGCCAAAGTGATGAAGCTGGTGGACAAGGCTCCTGCTGCAGGCGGTGGCCCGCTGCTTTCACAAATCACTATCAACCAGCAGGGTGGCAATGCCATTCTGGGCTATGTTGACAAAAACAAAATCCGTGTACTGAGCGAGTACTTCGCCCGTGCGGATGTAAAAGCCAAGTTCCCGGCAGATCTGGAGTTCCGTTTCGGTCGCAGCGCCATCAAGGAGCAGACTGATGCTGCCCTTTCTTCGCTGAGTGGCAAATATGAGCTCTATGCCATCAAGAAGCGTCCCGGATCCGATGAGGCTCCGCTCGATGGTTCGGTGGTAAAGGACGCCCGCGCTGATCCTGATCCGAACAGCGGCGATATTCAGGTCAGCCTGCAGATGAACAACGATGGTGCGCGCGTGTGGGCAGAAATGACCACCAAGGCTGCCAATAACGGTAACCGCGAAATTGCCATTGTACTCGATGACGAAGTAGTAAGTGCTCCGCGTGTAATCAATCCGATTACCGGCGGCAACTCTTCCATCACAGGCAGCTACACCCTCGACGAGGCCAATGACCTGTCTGAAATCCTGAAAGTTGGTAAACTTCCTGCAGGTACGCGTATCGTGCAGGAAAGCCAGGTTGGTCCTTCACTGGGAGCCGACAATATCAACAAGTCGCTGCTGACCATGCTGCTTTCAGTGGCCTTCCTGTGCCTCTTCATGGTGGCATACTACAGCAAGGGCGGCTGGGTAAGTGTGGTGGCACTGCTCGCCAACGTGTTCTTTATCCTCGGCACCCTGGCCTCCATGGGCACAGTACTGACACTTCCGGGTATTGCCGGTATCGTACTGACGCTGGCCGCAGCTGTTGACGCCAACGTTATCATCTACGAAAGGATACGAGAAGAAGCGCGCAACGGATTGCCACTCAACAAGGCGATCGGCACCGGCTTCTCCCGTGCACTTCCTGCCATCCTCGATGCAAACATCACTACCCTGCTGGTAGCATCCGTACTGGTTTACTTCGGTCTGGGCCCGATCAAGGGCTTCGGTACCGTACTGATTGTGGGTATTATTTCCTCGCTGTTCACAGCGGTACTGGTGGGTCGTTACATCACGGAGTGGTGGCTCGATCGCGGCAACACGCTCACGTACAGCTTCCCGTGGTCAGACAAGTGGCTCGTTGGTTTCCATTACGACTGGATGGGCAAGCGCCGTTTCGCCTACATGTTCTCCGCAGCAATCATTGTAATAGGCATTGCGTCCTATGCCATGCGCGGTTTCGAGCTGGGTGTTGATTTCAAGGGTGGCTACACCTTTACTGTAAAGTTCGACCAGCCCGTAACAACAGATCAGCTGATTAATTCACTGAATACTTCATTCGGAAGCAATACCGTTGTGAAGACAGTGAGCGGTGGCAATACATTCAGCATCACTACTCCATACCTGATTAACGAGTCGGGCAGTGATGTGATGGATCGCGTAGTGACCAAGCTGCATGAAGGAATTCAGGCCGCAGGTGTCAATGTTGATCTGGAAAGCCTCAAACGCACTGAATCAAACGGCACACATATAGTATCATCCAGCCAGGTAGGTGCTACAGTGGCCGACGATATCAGGAACTCCTCATTCCTTTCCGCTCTCTGGGCGCTTGGTTTCGTGTTCCTGTTCCTGTTGATTCGCTTCCGCCGCTGGCAGTTCTCGCTTGGTGCCGTACTCGCCCTTTTCCACGACGTACTGATTACCCTGACGTTCTTCACCCTGCTGCACGGCAAGGTTTGGTTCTCACTGGAAATTGATCAGGCCATCATTGCCTGTATCCTGACGGTAATCGGTTTCTCGGTGAACGATACAGTTATTGTTTACGACCGTATTCGCGAGTTCATGAATACGTTCAAGGGCAAATCCAAGTACGAAGTATTCAACATGGCTATCAACACCACCCTGAGCCGTACCCTGATCACATCGGGTACCGTGTTCCTCGTGGTACTGCTTCTCTTCCTGTTTGGTGGTGGCGCCATCAAGGGCTTCGCATTCGGTATGCTTATGGGTATCTTCTTCGGTACATACTCTTCAATCTTCATCGCGTCTTCACTGGTGGTTGACCTGATGAAAGAAGAGACCATCTCCGGTACCGTAGTTACAGCCGAGCCAGTTGCTGCTGAAGCAACAGCCAAAAAGGGCAAGAAGTAACATACACACTTTCAATAGTGTTACGGCAAGGCCGCTCCTGCAAGGGGGCGGCCTTGTTTTTTTGTACTGCCTATTGACAAACAGCCGGAAATTTGAGTATATTTGCAATTGAAATTAAAATTATCTCGGAATGTACCTGGAAAGAGAAATAACGCAAACGCTCATCAGCCATCGCCAGTGGTTCCCGGTAATCTACCTGGGCGGTCCCTGACAGTCGGGCAAGACCACTCTGTTACGGCATCAGTTTCCCGAACTGCCTTACAGTAACCTTGAAAATCCGGAGAACCAGTTGCTTGCCATTGACGATCCTAAAAAATTTCTGAATCAGTTCCCTTCGGGAGGTATTATTGACGAGGCACAGCGTGTACCACATTTATTTTCATACATTCAGGTAGCTGTTGATCAGGACAAGTCAAAGCAATTCTTTCTTTCCGGATCGCAGAACTTTTTGCTGATGGAGAGCATTACCCAGTCTCTGGCTGGGAGAGTCGGGATTCTGAATCTTTATCCGTTATCCTATTCAGAGAGACAAAAAGCAGGAGATCAGACACTGGGCCAGTTCCTGTTCACCGGCGGATTTCCGGCCCTGTATGAAAGGAAGACGCCTCACATTATTTTTTTCAACAATTATATCCAGACTTACCTTGAGCGCGATGTGCGCACGCTGAAGAACGTGGGCAGTCTTACAGATTTTGCCCGTTTCCTGCGTCTTTGCGCGGGAAGAGTGGGTCAGCCACTTAACATGTCGGCTCTGGCATCTGATACAGGCGTATCTGTCAACACCGTCAAGGCGTGGCTTTCAGTACTGGAGGCGTCCTATTTCCTGTTTTTTCTGCAGCCTTATCACGTCAACTACTGCAAGCGGATTACCAAATCACCGAAGATCTACTTTTTTGACACCGGAATCCTGTGTTTTTTGCTTGGTCTTACCGCTGAAGATCAACTGGATAACCATTATTTTCTGGGAAATATTTTTGAAAACGCCATCATTGCCGAACTGTACAAAAAAAGAACAAACAAGGCACTTCGGCCTGTTTTCTGGTACTGGCAGGATCAGCACGGAAATGAAGTTGATTTACTGATAGAAGAAGATCTCGGGATAAAAGCCATTGAAATCAAGGCTGGCCAGACGTACAACACACGAATGACGTCGGGACTGAAATTGTGGCAGAAATTGTCGGGCAACCCTTCCGGGAGTCAGTTTCTGGTCTACGCAGGAGATCGGAAGGCAGAACTGGAGTGCGGCACACTTCTTCCCTGGCAGGAAGGGATTGAGTGTTGAATGGCAGGCGGCAGTTCACAATTATTCATAAAAAAAATTTATAGATATATTTTATGACATTTAGTTGACAAATTAACCCTGTCTCACATACCTTTGAGCAATGAAAAGCCCCGTTGAAGTTTCAGGGGGTAATTCGGTGGAAAAGCCTGTTAAACTGTAAATTTTTAATCGTGCGTTTGCGGAAAGCGACACTTGAAGGCCTTTTAGTCCTGGCAGTTCTACTCCGGGCCTGTTTCCTTTGGGGTCAAATTTCGCCCGGTGAACTTTCCAGAAGTCACGCAGCCCTTGAGGGCATGTTCAACTGCACGAAGTGCCACGATATAGGCGCCAAGATTTCCGACAACAAGTGTCTCTCCTGCCATCAGGACATTCAGAATCTCATCAACTGGAACAGAGGTTTCCATGCGTCTCAGGAGGCCCGTGCGAAACAGTGTGCCAGCTGCCACAGCGATCACCATGGCAGAAACTTTGATATGGTGCGCTTTGATGAAAAGGGATTCAACCACCTCACTGCGGGTTTCGAACTCACCGGCAAACACAAAACGATTGATTGCAGGGAATGTCATAAAGCCGATCTGATTCAGGATCAGAACATCAAAAAGAGACCTGAAACTTATCTGGGACT
>CAIYFY010000013.1 GCA_903925535.1 uncultured Bacteroidota bacterium
ACAGAACCGGATCCGGGTTGCTGGGTGCATCTGTCGCCCCCGTTCAACCCCGATGAACTGGAAGAGTTCGCCCGGCGCTTCGGGTTCGATCTGGTATTCCTGACCGACTCGCTTGATCTGGACGAGCGCGCACGCTATGAAAGAGATGAAGATATCCGCTTCATCCTTATCAACACGCCCGTGAAAAACAAGAATGCCTCGGCAGAAAACGAAGCCTATTTCATTACTGTCCCGATTGGCATTATCCTCACCATTGAACACGTTATTACTGTTTCTGCATTCGAATCGCCCGTACTCGAGCAATTCCTCAATAACAATATACGCGATTTCAACCCGGCTGATGAAAAACGCTTTGTCCTTCAGCTACTGGAACAAAACGTATATCACTTCCTGTCATGCCTGAAAACACTGAACCTGCGCAGGAACAGAATGGAAAAGGAACTGCTCAACAGCAGCCGCAACAATGAGTTGAAACAACTTCTCTCTATCGAGAAAAGCCTGGTTTATTTCGTTAACTCGCTCAACGCCAACGAACTGCTGAAAATGAAGATGAAGCGGACCGATTTTCTGCACATCAACGGCGATGAAGACCTGACTGACCTGTTCGAAGATATCATTATCGACAACTCGCAGGCACTCTCTATGTCCAATGTCTATACCAACATCCTCAATGGCACCATGGATGCCTACTCGAGTATTATTTCAAATAACCTGAATATTGTCATCCACCGACTGACAGTCATAACGGTGGTACTGATGGTACCAACGCTTATCTCATCATTTTTTGGCATGAATATCCCCAACGGTATCCCCGAACACCCCACCGCATTCTATGCCACAATATTGTTCACCGGTATCTTCACCGGTGTACTGTACTGGCTCATGCAAAAGCGGAAAATGCTGTAATATGGGAAAAGAAGACCCCTCGTCCGTAAAACAGCAGTTCCAGTCGCTGACAAATCTCCCCAGATTTTTCAGGATGATCTGGGATGTAAGTCCTTCTCTCACGCTGTGGAATATTTTCTTCCGCCTGATTCAGGCTGCTCTCCCGCTCGGACTGCTCTATGCGGGAAAGGAAATTATTGATGAAATCCTGAATATCATCCGGAATAACCCGCAGACGGCCCCTTTCCCCGGTGTGCCGGCGCCACTCCTGTTCTGGATTGGTGTCGAATGTGTGCTCGCCATTCTTTCCAGCCTTGTTGGAAGGGCTATCACCCTCACCGACAGCCTGCTCGGCGACCTGGTGAATAACGACTCATCGGTCAGGATTATTCAACACGCCGCAACACTCGATCTTTTTCAGTTTGAAGATGCCGCCTTCTACGATAAACTCGAAAGGGCCCGAACACAAACTGCCGGCCGCACAGCTCTCATGAGTATGGTCCTGTCTCAGGCCCAGGACCTGATTGCCGTCGCAGTCTTGTCTGCAGGCCTCATTTCTGTAAATCCCTGGCTTCTGCTTATGCTGGTGGTCGCAGTGATTCCCTCGTTCATCAGTGAAACGCGCTTCAATCAGGAGTCCTATTCACTCTCCAGATCATGGACACCCGAACGCCGGGAGATTGACTACCTCCGGTATATTGGCGCCAGCAATGAGACAGCCAAGGAAATCAAAATATTCGGCCTCGAACATTTTATCGCCGATCGCTTCAAAAGTATCTCCGAGCGGTACTACCTGGCCAATCAGCAACTCGCTATCAAACGTGCATCGTGGGGGGCCGTTCTCTCCATCATCAGCGCACTGTCTTACTATGTTGCCTATCTTTTCGTGGCCGGACAAGCTGTAGCGGGCATGATTACGCTTGGAACGCTCACTTTCCTCGCAGGCTCCTTCAGCAAACTCCAGTCGCTGCTTCAGCAGATTGTAGGCCGCTTCGCAAAAATCGCTGAAATGGCCCTTTATCTGCAGGATTTCTTCGATTTTCTGGCACTCAAGCCCATTTCAGCCACTCACCGGGGCCTGAGAAAAACACCCAGACCAATCAGGGAGGGTTTTCGCTTCGAAAATGTGGGATTCAAATACCCTGAAACCAGTCAGTGGGCACTCAGAAATCTGTCATTCACGCTGAAACCGGGTGAAAAGCTGGCACTGGTGGGGGAAAACGGCGCCGGAAAAACCACACTGGTAAAACTGCTGGCACACCTTTATGAGCCCTCTGAAGGACAAATTCTGCTCGACGGTGTCCGATTGTGCGAATACGACCCGGATGACCTGAGAAGAGAAACCGGCATCATTTTTCAGGATTTCGTGCGATTTATGTTCACCGCCAGCGAAAATATCGCTGTTGGAAATATTGAAGAGCAATTCAATCACCCGCGCATCGAGGACTCCGCTCATAAAAGTCTGGCCAATGACGTTATCGAGAAGCTTCCCGAAAAGTACAGACAAATCCTCGGCAAACGATTCGCCGGCGGTATTGACCTGAGCGGCGGACAGTGGCAAAAAATTGCCCTCGCCCGCGCATATATGCGGGAGGCCCAGCTGGTCATCCTCGACGAACCTACCGCAGCCCTCGACGCCCGCGCAGAACATGAAGTGTTTGTCAGATTTTCAGAACTGATGCACGGCCGAATGGCCGTTCTTATCTCGCACAGGTTTTCAACTGTAAGGATGGCCGACCGGATTCTTTTCCTGGAAAACGGACAGCTGCTGGAAATAGGTTCTCACGAAGAACTGCTGAATAAAGGCGGTAAATACGCTGAACTGTTCCGGCTGCAAGCCAAGGGTTACGAATAACTTTATACCGATGTACCATTTACTCAAGCCGCTTATCTTCCTCTTCGACCCCGAAAAAACTCACAAGGCAACCATGGCCCTGCTCGATACAGCCTGTGCCATTCCACCTTTTCGCCTCGTTCTACAGCGGATGTTTCGCGCTGATGATGAATCCCTGTCAACGAATGTCATGGGGCTCAGGTTCTCCAATCCGGTAGGACTGGCCGCAGGTTTTGACAAGGATGGCAAGCATATTTCATCGCTCGCCAGTCTCGGCTTCGGCTTTATAGAAGTAGGAACCGTCACTCCGATTCCCCAGGATGGCAATCCGAAACCCCGCCTCTTCCGGCTTCCAGCCGACAGGGGGCTGATAAACAGAATGGGATTCAATAATGATGGCCTCGACGCACTGGTTCACCGCCTTAAAAAATGGCGCGAAATGAACGGGGACACCAAACTCGTTATCGGAGGAAATATCGGAAAAAACAAAGTCACACCCAATGAACATGCCGAACAGGATTATCTGACCTGCTTCGAGGCGCTGTTCCCGTGGGTTGACTATTTTGTGGTGAACGTCAGCTCTCCCAATACACCGGGTCTGCGCGAACTGCAGGAGAAGGAACCACTGACCAGACTTTTGCTGCTGTTACAGGAAAAAAACCGCTCAAAGGGCACACCAAAACCCGTTCTGCTCAAAATTGCGCCCGATCTTACCAATACGCAACTCGATGATATTGCCGATATAGTCAGGTCAACCGGGATTGCGGGCGTAATCGCCACGAACACGACTGTTTCGAGAAACAACCTGAATACTCCGCCGGGGGTTACCGATAAAATCGGAGCCGGCGGACTGAGTGGAGCCCCGCTCAGGGAACGGGCTACACAGGTTATCCGCCGGCTCCGCGAAAATCTGGGCGATAAATCCGTGATTATCGGTGTGGGTGGTATTGAAGATGCCGCTTCGGCCCGCGAAAAGCTGGACGCAGGAGCCAACCTCGTTCAGGTGTACAGTGGACTTGTATATCAGGGACCTGCAATGGTAAAGAATATTCTCAGGGGGATCAGGCCTTCCGCTTCCTGATCTTGACCTTGACATCCCAGTCTTTCTTGCGCTCCCGCTTGTTTATGATGTAACGACCCGACACCCCCACACCATTCCAGGAGAACACGCGTGAGATATCGCCACTCAGGTGAAATTCAGGCTTGATATCTGCCGAAAGATTGAGCCGGCCCAGGGAAAGTTCCAGTCCGGCTATACCTGACAAACCAAATACATCCCGGTAAGGCTCGGCAGCCTCTCCATTGGCTCCCTTCTGCCAGTAGTAGTGCGGTCCGCCACCAGCGTAAAAGTTTAAGCCCCTTGAAATCACCTTGAAATGCTTTTCAGCAAGGAAAGTCACTCCCACATTTTTAGTAACTATCGGAGTATGCAACATTCCTTCGATTGTCCAGCCTTCAGCGATGTACTGCTGGGCAGTAAAGCTGAAACCCTTGTCAACACGGATACCTGCCGCAGTGTTGTAGGATTGCGCGCTGGATTTTCCGGGGGCGAGAATAGCCGCGAATGCAGCCATTGTGATGACAGAAATGCAATATTTCATGTTACGTTCGGTTTTGTCTCGTTTTGTTTGCATTTTAACGGCCCAATATTCCGCAGATTTTCTCTAAACTGCCGATTTAAATGTATTTTAACCATAAAGTAACCGTTTTGGCTCCATCCCTGGCGAAATTTCCTGTCGGGTTCACAGGTTTTTCACCATCTGTGAAGCAAATAGCGGTTATCCAACTGCCAGGTCAATAAATGTCAGGTATTCAATCAGCAGCCTGGTTCCGCGTCAGGCAGTGGATCCGGTTCTACAGCACGGCTGTCACACGGTATCAGATTCATTCCCCGTTTGTTTTCAGGCTCACCGAAGCTGTGCTTGAGGACAAACGCTTCTTTCAGGCTTTCGGTGAGATTGAACGAATCCGCCGGGAAATGCTCGGAAGCAGTCTGGAAATAGATGTCACAGATTTCGGAACTGGCAGAAACCGCCGGCGAAAGTTGGCTGAAATCACCCGCAACGCTGCAAGCTCCTCTTCGCAGGGCAGGATGCTGTTCCGGCTGGCCGACTGGCTGGCTCCGCGTACCATTCTTGAACTCGGAACTTCTGTCGGTATTGGCACCATGTATCTGCGCGCGGGAAATCTGCTGGCCAGCATGATCAGTCTGGAAGGCTGTCCGCAGACAGTCAGTGTCGCACGCAGCAATCTGGATCTGCTCGGCGTGAGCAGACGCACAGAACTGGTCACCGGCCCGTTCGAGGATACCCTGATACCGGCACTGGAGAAACTGGTATCCCCTGATATGGTGTATATTGACGGGAACCATCGCAAAAAACCCACTGTACAATACTTCGAAACCTGTCTGCCATACGCCAACGACTGTACGGTATTTATTTTCGACGATATTCACTGGTCGCCGGAGATGGAAGAGGCCTGGTCATTTATAAAGGATCACCCGCGGGTTACACTCACCGTTGACCTGTTCGACGTATCGCTGGCATTCATCAACCCCGATTTCCGGGAGAAACAACACTTTTCAATTGTACCTGCCCGCCGGAAATTCTGGCGTCTGATGTGATATGACCTTCTACAACTCTTTGCGATTGATTGTTGCCCGCTGGACCCGTTTCGAGTATCTCCCGGCCAGTGTCGCCAACCTCCCTGTTGTCGGCTTCTGGCTGTGGTACGCGCTGCGGGCCCGACATCTCTTCTTTTTCTCCAATGTGAATCCCTCTATTCCGCTTGGCGGGGCGTTTGGCGAATCCAAAAGTGCCATTCTGCGCCTCCTCCCGCCCGAAATAGTGCCGGGCTGGATACTCGTCGGACCCGACCAGCCCGCAGGCGACATACTGCAACAATTAAAGGAAGCAGGTATCGAGTTCCCGCTCATTGCCAAACCGGATATCGGCGAGCGCGGCTTTCTTGTCAGGAAGATCAATACACCAGAGGAACTGACCGCACACCTCGGCCGATATGCCATCCCCTTTATTTTGCAGGAATTTCTCACACTCCCCAATGAAGGGGCGGTCCTCTTTCATCGTTTCCCGGGTACCGATGGCCGATTTGATATCACCTCCGTATGCCTGAAAGAATTTATGCGCGTACGCGGAGACGGAACATCCAGCGTCCGGGAATTGATGGAAAAGGACATCCGGTATCTGTTCCATATAGAACGGTTTGAGGTGAGCCACCCGGGGGTACTGACCTTGATACCGGCACCCGGGGAGGATATTCTGCTGGAGCCGGTAGGGAACCATGCCAGGGGCACCAAATTCATTTCAGGAAACCATCTGGCAGATAATCTGATGAAACAGGCTTTCGAATCGCACTGCCGCCAGATAGACGGTGTTTTCTACGGTCGCTTTGACCTGAAATATGATTCGGAAGAATCGCTTCGTCGCGGCCAGTTCAAGGTGATGGAACTGAATGGTATTACGAGCGACCCGGCACATATCTACGACCCGGAACACGGTGGATTCCGCGCCTACAGAGATTTCTGGCGACACTGGACAATCATTTTCAGATTGCACCGGGCTCTCAAAAGAGAAGGCGTGAGCCCTACCCCGCTATCCGAAGTATGGAAATTCGGAATATCGTACCGGCAACACCTGAAAGTTATCAACAAAACGACTGCGTGACTTTCCGCAGGATGAAGCGCTAGGTGTGCATCTTTGCCCTGGGATGGAACAGATAGATCGTTTCCTTCAGATATTCCGAGTCAAGGTGGGTATATATCTCTGTGGTAATAATACTCTCGTGTCCGAGCATATCCTGCACCGCCTTCAGATCTGCACCGCCTTCTACGAGATGTGTGGCAAATGTGTGCCTGAAGGTATGTGGACTGATATTTTTCCGGACGCCGGCCAGGAACGCAGTTTCCTTCACAATAAGGAAAACCATCACCCGCGAAAGGCGTGCGCCGCGGCGATTCAGAAAAACAATGTTCTCGTCCTCTTTTTTGACAAGAGGAACAAGCGGTCTCACATGTTCGAGATAATGACGGAGATATTTCACCGCCTCGGGACCTATCGGTACCAGTCGCTCCTTGTTGTTTTTCCCAAGCACCTTGACAAAGCCCACATCCAGAAACAGATTGGTAATTCGCAGTCCGACCAGCTCTGAGACGCGCAGTCCGCAGGCATACAATACTTCGAGAATTGCCCTGTTGCGATGGCCGTTCGGCTCAGACAAATCAATGGCTGCCATCATGGACTGTACCTCGCTGTATGCAAGCACTTCGGGTATTTTTCTTCTGAGTCTGGGGCTCTCGAGCAAGTCTGTGGGATCCTCGTCAACAAGATCTTCCACCAGCAGGAATTTATAGAAGGCCCTCAGGCCGGATATGAGGCGCGACTGACTGCTTCCTTCCAGACCGAGCTCATTTACCCACCTTATGAACTGCTCCAGGTCATCACTCCGTACAGCCAGCGGCCCTTTCCCCGGATGATACATATCCAGATACTGCGTCAGCTTGTGTACATCGCTCAGATACGACTCAATCGTATTGGCACTGAGCGACCGCTCCAGCAGCAGGTATGACTTGAACGATGAGATTGCTGCCTTCCAGTTCACGAGCCGTGATTTGTGCGGTTCAGGGGGGAAATTTTGAAAAATTGACAGCCGGTAATTTTCGGCAGGCCTTGCCGGAAATACGCACGGCGTGTCAGAACTTGTTCAGGAATCTCTCACCGAGTCAAAAACACCTCTTTTTTCACTTTTTTTCAGTTACGCAGCACCGGCTATGTGCCTTCAAAAACGCAAAAACTGATAAAAAATCAGCCTGTTTTTGCCAAAGGCAGAGAATCCTGAACAAGCCCTTACTCCTTGTCGAACTTTATTTCCTGAAGAAAGGCATTCGAACCTGATATCTTCAGATAAAGATACACCCGGTAGGTTCCGGTAGAAGCTTCGAAGTTTCCAATACAGTACTGGTCGCCATTGCCTCTGCTGGTGCCTTTGTGCTTCTGGCTGAAAGATACCGGGCGATTACTGCTGAAAAAAGACCTCATCGCCTCTGCGGCCCTTGCTTTGGGATAATTCTGCTCCTTCTCGTTGATGGAAATCTCCACGTTATCTGCAAAATACTTCGACAGTGTTTCCACATCGCCGGAGCCCAGTGCTGAAGATATGGCATCAATAGCCGGGGAGGCCTGTGCAAACAGGAAAGACGGAACAAGAAGGAAGGCAAAAATCAAGTGTTTCATAGTCTTGTCAGGGTTTCCCTGAATTTTGTTCTGTAATTGAAACGAAACTTCACAAAGAGGTAACTCAAAAAAGAAGCCCGATAGTGTGAACAAAAAGTTAACGCACGTTGCCTGTACATATTGCCGGTTTTCAGGTCAGTCTTCTGCGCTGCCAACTTTCATACCCGGGGGCCAGTCGAGCATTTCTGCTTCCTCGAGACTGACCTTCCAGAGGTAAGCCCTGAATCTGAGCAGTTTATCGCGGGTTTCACTTTTCCTGATACCTGTTTCCATCAGTCCCCGTTCTCCGAATTCCTGGCTGATAATTTCAATTTCAAATTTTTTCAGCGCGTGCATAATATCCGGCATGAGTGCATAGTCGAAATCAAGAAAGAAACGATCCTGTATTATCTTTTGTACCACCACAGCCTGGCGAAGTGCATCGGCAGCAGCCTCTCTGTAGGCGTTTATGAGTCCGGATGCGCCCAGCAGGGTACCTCCGAAATACCTGACAACGATAACCGCTACATCGGTGAGACCGGCAGCATCTATCTGACCGAGAATCGGGCGTCCGGCAGTTCCCCCCGGCTCTCCGTCATCATTTGCCCTGAACCGGGTTCCGTCTGTTCCGAATCTCCAGGCGAAGCAGTGATGATTTGCCTTGAAATGCTCCTTTCTGAGCCGCTCCAGGTGTTCCAGTGCCTCCTCTTCCGATTGAACCGGCCATGCAAACGCAATGAATTTGCTTCCTCTGTCCTTGAACTCTCCGGTAACCGGCGCCCCGATCGTGTAAAATGAATCCGTCATATCAATGACAAATATACAGGTTCACCCGTTAAGTGCAATCGCACACAGTCCCCGGCCTGTTACCCCTTTGTCGTATCTGTGAGAGAAAAAGTGCTCATGATGGATATAAGTGGAAAACGGAGATATCTCTATCCGGGAGGCGGGCACACCCAGGTCAATACACTGATGAGCATTCGCTCTTTTCAGATCAATCACATATTTCCCCCTGTCGGAGTCAAATCTTTTAAAAGGGTCATCGAACCGGGTAGCTACCTCGTTACCGACCTCAAATGAGCATTCATCAATACAGGCACCGATGAATACCCTGCAATCGGCGATATTTGTACCGTAGTGCTCTTTCATTTTCAACAGTGTTTTGGCTGCAAGTCGGGCAACAGTACCCTTCCAACCCGCATGAACAGCTGCCACTACCCTATTTACCGGATCGCAGATCAGCACGGGGGTACAGTCTGCTATTGAAACAGCGAGCAGTATCCGGGGGACATTGGTAACCAGTGCGTCGTGACCATCCGAGCCACCCGGCGATTCAACAATTCTGATCTCATCTCCGTGCACCTGTTTTGACCAGGCCATTTGTTCGGGAACAAAGCCCAGGTAGTCACAAAATCTGCGGCGGTTCTCCTGCACGTGCGCGGGAATGTCGTCGGTGCTTTTTCCGAGATTCAGTGTATCGAAGGGCGCATCACTTACTCCGCCGTGGCGGGTGCTCTGTGCCGCGACGAGCCCGGGGATGTCATCGAAAATGACCGGTTTAATGCAAGGTTGGGAAAAGATATCCATAGCAACTGCAAAGTTTGTAGTTTCCTGCGTTGATTTCATCGAATAATAGAATGTTTGCTTCTAAATCAGTGCCGATCATGACTGTGGAGCTGTACATTTGATGCAAAACAAGGTTCCCGGGAATGAAGTTTTCAGAAATACTCATCATGGCCTTTCAGAATATCCGCACCAACATGCTGCGTGCGGTACTGACGCTGCTTATAATTGCTTTCGGTATCATGGCACTGGTTGGTATTCTGACCGCTATTGACGCCATTGCATATTCGCTGAACGACAACTTCTCGGGCCTGGGAGCCAACTCCTTCAGTATTGAACGAAAGTGGAACGAAGTACGCAGCCGGCGTGGTGGCCGTGCCGATCGGCCCGCTGAAGCAATAAACTACCGGCAGGCAATCGAGTTCAAGGAGCGCTTCGATTTTCCTGCGAGGGTGGCTGTCGGGTGTGGTGGCAGCGGTGGAGCCACCGTCAAATTCGGAGAGCTCAAGACCAATCCCAATGTTCGGTTCGATGGCGCTGACGAAAACTATATGCCCGTAAAAGGAGTGGAAATTGCACTTGGACGCGGCTTTTCGAAAGCAGAGGCTGAAAGCGGGGCGCCTGTTGCCGTGATTGGCTCCGATATTGTCAAGACGTTGTTCAATGGCAAGGATGAAAAAGCACTCGACCAGATTATTACCGTAAACAACACCCGGCTTCGCGTGGTGGGAGTGATGGCTTCCAAGGGATCTACCATGAATGAATCCAGCGACAGAAGGGTTTTCGCTCCCCTGGCCACAGTAAAAGCACTCTACGGCGCAGGAGACGAAAAAGACTACTACCTGCTGGTTGCCGTTGAAAACGCAGCCAATATGGATGCCGCCCAGTCGGAGGCGACGGGACTCTTTCGGCAGATACGCGGTCTGAGACCCGGCCAGGACGACGACTTCGAGATTTTTGCCAGTAACAGTCTGGTGGCTATTCTGAAAGACAACACAGTGACCCTGCGCCTGTCGGCAGTTGCTATCGGGTTGATGACCCTGCTTGGTGCCGCCATAGGATTGATGAATATTATGCTGGTCAGTGTCACCGAACGCACCCGTGAAATTGGGATATACAAGGCGCTGGGGGCCACACGTCAGAGTATTCTTATGCAGTTCCTGTCCGAAGCCATTATTATTTGTCAGATTGGCGGACTGGTAGGTATTATTCTCGGTATTCTGATTGGCAATATCGTTACGCTGTTGCTGGGTGGCAGTTTTCTCATTCCCTGGGGATGGATGCTGCTTGGCTTTACCCTGTGTATGATTGTAGGAATTGTCTCCGGCTTCTATCCGGCCATGAAGGCAGCCAGACTCGACCCCATCGAGTCGCTCCGTTATGAGTAAGAGCCTGTTCAGGATTCTCTGCCGGTGGCAAAAACAGGCTGATTTTTTGTCAGTTTTTGAGGGCGCATAGCCGGAGCCACGTAACTGAAAAATGGCAGGAATGAGCCATTTTTGACTTGGCGAGACAATCCTGAACAGGCCCTGAGTCTCTATTTTGATTCGTAGGGGATTCTGGCCACGATGCTGCGTCCCAGTGTCACCTCATCAGCATATTCAAGATCTCCGCCAAAGGCTACACCTCTCGCAATCATTGTTATCTGGACACCCAGGGGTTGCAATTTCCTGGTCAGGTAAAAGATTGTCGTTTCGCCCTCTATGGTCGGACTGATAGCCATGATTGCTTCCTTGATTTCACCCTTCTGTGCCCTCTGAACCAGTGAGTCAATGTTCAGCTCCCCCGGACCAACACCCTCTATCGGCGATATTACTCCGCCAAGGATATGATACAAGCCGCGATACTGCGATGTATCCTCGATAGCCATCAGGTCTCTTACACCCTCCACCACACACACAACTGTTCGCTCCCGTCTCGGATCAGTGCAAATCTGGCACTCATCGCTATCCGAATAGTTATGGCAGGTGGTACATTCCTTTATTCCCTCACGCATGGCTGCGACGGCACCCGTGAACTGCTCGGTAGCCCTTTTTTCCTGTTTCAGGAGATGTAAAACCAGCCTCAGCGCCGTCTTGCGGCCTATCCCTGGTAGTGTTGAGAAGGCATCAACTGCCTTTTCTATCAGTCTGGATGAAAATTGCATCTGTTAGAGATTTAAATACGGATATCTGACGGCAGTCAGGAACAGACCGTGTGCAGGCACACTGAGGTTTTTAGCAAGTGGCCTCTGCTTTTCAAGCGCGCCATATACTTCTTCGGGGGCAAGCTGACCCTTTCCTCCCTGAATACAGGCTCCGACAACAAGCCGCACCATACCCCTCAAAAAACGGTTGGCAGAGATATGAAATACAAGTCCTGTATTATCCGGGAGATATTCCCAGCGAGCCTCGCGAAGATCGCACTGATAATGGTCCAGTCCGCTGTTGGATTTGCAAAATGGCTTAAAATCACCAAATTTCGTTAAAAAACCGGCAATTTTATCCATTTTATCCATATCCAGTTGCCTGAATTGCGGATAGAACCATGCTCTGTCATTGAGAAACGGATCTTTCCTGAATGTGATATGGTACGCATAACTGCGCTCGAATGCATCAAACCGTGCGTGTGCATTCGGATGTACCTCCGTACAGGTATAAATGGCGATATCGTCAGGGAGCAGGCTGTTCAGGCCGTTGACAAATGTCGGAGGCAGCTCCTCCCTGCTGTCAAAATGCGCTGTATAGTAACTCGCGTGCACACCCGTATCGGTGCGCCCGCAACCTGTAACGGATGTCTTTACCCTCAGCACTACAGACAGGGCATCCTCAAGTGTTTGCTGCACTGAAGGGGCATTCGGCTGTATCTGCCAGCCGCAATATCTGGTTCCCCTGTACGCCAGCACGAGGAAATATCGCTTGTAATCAGGTGATATGTCGGATATCTCGTTCATTTTCTGGCATCCAGCACCTTTTCGTAAGCTTCGTTGATTTGCTGAAATTTCTCCTTGGCGTGGCGCTGTGCCTCCGGTGAGGCGCCCGCCGCTGCCATCTTGTCGGGATGCCATTTAACGGCAAGTGCTCTGTACTTTCTTTTTATTTCATCCAGGCTGTCTGAGGGAGATGCACCCAGAATAGCGTAGTGCGGATCCAGCGGCGACCATGCGGCCTGTCGGTTATACTGAGTTGACTGTGCGTGATAATATCTGCTTTTTATCCGTTCATACTGCATCCTGCCTATATGAAAGATTCCGGCAGCCCTGAGCAGCAGTTCCTCCTCTCTGGGGTGGAGACTGCCATCCGCAGCCGCTGTTGCAAAGAGCAAGTCCATCATATTCATTATCTGATGTCTTTCACGACCAAAATCACCGTAAAAATCTCGGGCATACTCGTCGAAAGTTGTCTGTGAATTCTTCGCACGATTCCACACGCCAATCGCCTCTGACCGCCCTCTGTCGCTCATATGAAAGTGGTTGCGCATGAGATTCTCCATCAGGGAAACTTCGCTTTTGGTGATTGCCCCATCCGACCTGGCTATTTTAGCACATAACGAAAATACATGGTACAGAAATCTCCCCTGACGTTTCTTGTACGCATCATAGGTTTTTTCTGATTCCAGCTTTTCTCTGGGCATATCAAAAAGATGATGCCCTGCCCATGTGCCGGCAAGAAACCCCAGCAATCCGCCGAGTGGCACGCCGATTGCATCGAACAGGATGATTCCCAGGATTCCGAACAAGAGTTTACCTTTCATTTGCACCCTGCAAAGATAAAGTGGAATGGGCTAATCAGAAGCTTTATCCTCTCTGAACGGGTCAGGTAAAATAAAAAAGCCCCCCTCCTGCTTCAGGAGAGAGGCCATCCCAAAAACCGATTTCAAAGTATGTAAACCGGTCTCTGGAACTCTATTCGAAGGCATTCGCCCGACCAACCAGTCCGAATAACCCGGCCCGCGGGTTATTCGGAACTGATCTGTCAGTCAAATTACTTCGTCTGGATCATCTTCTTCGTGGCAGAAGCATTCTCCGTGGCCAGTGTGTAGTACAACACGCCTACAGTGTTCAGCAGTGCGCGATCCAGTGCGATGGCGTTGTAGCCCTTCGCAAAGTCACCCTTCTGCGTGAATACCACGCGGCCTGTCTCGTCGTACACTGTCAGC
>CAIYFY010000014.1 GCA_903925535.1 uncultured Bacteroidota bacterium
CGTACACCTGCGCGGACCTGGGCGCACAAACAGTGAGCCTTTCTGTCACCGATTCAAACGGCAACACCTCCACTTGTACATCCACCATCACGGTGCAGGATGTCACTCCGCCGACGCCCATGTGTGCCAGTCCGACAGTTTTTCTGGACAACACAGGCATGGTGACGGTGTCATACACACAGATCAACAATATGTCGGGCGACAATTGCGGCGGTGGGCTCACCTTTTCACCGCTGTCTGTCACCTACAATTGCAGTCAAACCGGCGCCAACGCATATACCCTAACGGTGAGTGATGCTTCCGGCAATGCTGCTACCTGTACGGCTACCGTGACTGTGCAGGACAATACCGCACCTGTTGCTGACTGTCAGGACGTAACCGTTACCCTGGATGCCATGGGTGCGGGAACAGTTACCGGGGCACAGATCAACGACAACTCCACCGACAACTGTGGCGGAGCACTGACCTTTTCAGTTTCAACTACCAACTTTACGTGTTCAAACACCGGAGCCAATACAGTTACACTTACTGTAACAGATGTTCATGGCAATCAGGCCACCTGTTCCTCCGTTGTGACAGTTGAAGACACAGCCCCTCCAACTGCGTCGTGTGCGGATATCACCGTTTCACTTGACGGGGATGGCATGGTAACCATCGCCGGTGCCGAACTGGACAATGGCTCTTCTGACAATTGTCCGGGAGCCCTGACTTTTTCTGCATCGCCCGCAACATTTACCTGTGCGCTGATTGGCGCTCAGACCGTTACACTGACCGTCACCGATGCCAGCGGAAACGAGGAGGTATGTACCTCAACCGTTACCGTGGAAGACAATGGCAACCCGATAGCGGTGTGCAAAAATCTGGTGGTGGATCTGGATGGTATGGGTATGGCAACCGTTACGGGTTCCCAGCTGGATGGGGGCTCCACAGATGGTTGCAGTGGTACAGGTTCGCTGACCTTCGAACCAGCCACCATTAACTATAACTGCAGCGACGCAGGGGCGCAGGTAGTGACCCTGACAGTGACAGACGAAAACGGAAATTCAAATAACTGTACAGCAAGCGTTACTGTCCGGGATGTTACAGATCCGCTGCCGGTTTGTCAGGATGTTACGGTAGAGCTGGACATTACGGGCAGTGCAACTGTGACTGCTGCGCAGGTAAATGATGGTTCATCGGATGAATGCGGGGGAACACTCGGCTTTACGCCAGCCTCCTTTAGTTACACTTGTACCCAACTGGGGGTCAACAACATCACGCTGACCGTGTCTGATGTGGCAGGTAATACCGCCACCTGTACAGCCGTGGTGACGGTGCAGGACGTAACACCTCCGGTTGCCCAATGTAAAAATGCCACTGTATTTCTGGGGGGTAACGGTATGGGTACCGTTACCAGCGCCCAGATGAACAATAATTCCACCGACAACTGTGGACCCCTGACGTTTTCACCGGCAACAATCAGCTACAGTTGCAATGACGTGGGGGTACATACCGAGACTCTCACGGTGACAGACGGACAGGGCAACTCATCAAGCTGTACCGCTGAAGTTACCGTCAATGAAACCATAGATCCGATTGCAGTCTGTCAGAGTGCCCCTGTCACTGTTTCGCTGAATGCTGCCGGAACGGCAACCGTATTAAACACACAGATCAACAATGGCTCTACCGACAACTGTACAAGTCAGGGAGCCCTCCTTTTAACCCCTGCCGATTATACTTTCGACTGTACCAACCTGGGTACCAACACCGTTGTGCTCACCGTTACCGACTCGTACGGAAACTCCAATACTTGTACAGCTGTTGTGAGTGTAGAGGACAACACCGCCCCGACGGCAGTATGCCAGAATCTGACCCTTTCGCTGGACGCATCAGGCATTGTGAATGTTACAGGCGCACAGATGGCCAGCGGTTCGACCGACAACTGCCAGGGAACCCTGTATTTTACTCCGGATATTGAATACAACTGCTCCAATATCGGTGCCAACACCATACAGGTCATAGTCTCTGATTCTGAAAACAATACAGCGAGCTGTACTTCCGTGATTACCGTACAGGATGTAACAGCGCCGGCAGTAGTATGTCAGAATCTGACCGTTTACCTGAATGCTGCGGGTACTGTATCCGTTACAAGCGCGCAGATAGACAATGGCACAACAGATAACTGCACGAGTGCAGCCAACCTTGATTTTGAGCCGCAGACACTGAACTACACCTGTGCCGATCTGGGTCCGCACACAATCAGTATGAGTGTCACCGATGAGCACAGCAACACAGCCACCTGCACCGTGGTTGTGACGGTAGCTGATAATATACTGCCTGTGGCCCGGTGCCAGAACCGCCTTGTATCACTGAATGGCAGTGGTACAGCCACACTGACCAATTCCCAACTGAACAACAATTCCACCGACAACTGTCAGAGCGGGCTTGTCCTCTCTCCGGCATCATTCAGCTATACCTGTGCCGATCTGGGCGACAACATTGAAACACTTGTTGCCACCGATGCACAGGGGAATACATCCACCTGTACTGCCACTGTAACTGTACAGGACAATATGGCTCCTTCGGCCAATTGCCAGAACCTGACCGTGCCGCTCGTCAGTGGAACAGCTACTGTGACCGGAGCTGAACTGAACAGCAATTCTACCGATAACTGTCAGGGTACACTTGCGATTGACCCTGTTTCCGTCAGTTTTGACTGCGGCGATGTGGGCCCGCAGACAGTGACACTCACGGTAACCGACCTCAACGGAAATATGGCAACCTGTACGTCGGTCGTGACTGTTCAGGACGTCACACTGCCGTTACCTGTTTGTAAAAACATTACCCTGCAGCTGAATGCACAGGGCCAGGCTACTGCTGTTCCGGCTGATCTGAACAACGGATCCTCTGACAACTGTACGGCGGGATCTTCACTGGTACTTACAACATCTGAACAGCTGTCGTACACCTGTACTCAAATCGGATCGCGCACGGTAACACTGACGGTAGGGGATGCTTCCGGGAATACAGCATCCTGTACTTCCACCATAACCATATCGGACAACACCCCGCCGGTCATATCACAGTGTCCGCCGGGAGTGACGGTAAACGACTGCAACGCGCTGGTGACCGATCTCACCTCCGGACTGACGGCCACCGACAACTGCAACAGCATCGCATCTGTTATACAGGTGCCTCCTGCCGGGAGCGGATTGAATCTGCTTGGTACCGGCAATACCATTACTTTCACAGTGACCGACCAGGCTGGCAATACATCCACCTGTACCAATACAGTCACTGTTGACGACACCGTTCCGCCTCAGTTCACCGCTTGTCCGGCCAACATAACAGCGAATAACCAGACAGGAAGTTGCGGGGCACAGGTAATGATAACATCACCCACCGCCACCGACAACTGCGGTACCGTCACCGTCGTGCGCACAGGCGGGCTTGCGGAAAACGATTTGTTCCCGGTGGGTACAACAGTACAGATATACCAGGCTACGGATCTCGGTATGAATACGTCTGTATGTTCATTCAGTGTAACCATCTCTGATGCACAGGCACCTGTCGCAGTTTGTGGTTCTCCGCTGGTATCGCTGAATGCGCAGGGAACCGGAAGCCTGCTGCCTGCGGACCTGAATAACGGATCTTCTGACAATTGCACGGCATCGGGGCAACTGGTATTTTCGTCCACCGGCAATATGTCATTTACCTGTACAGATATCGGTACCAATACCGTTACGCTTACGGTAACCGATGCTGCCGGCAACACAGCTACCTGTACATCAGTCATTACAGTCGCGGATTTGACGGCTCCCGTGGCCGTGTGTGGCAATCTGACAAGAAGTCTGTCAGGAAGCAGTGTAACAGTGAATGCATCGGATTTGAACAACGGTTCTTCCGACAATTGCACCCTGGCTGCCAATCTGGTATTCAGCGGAACGGGTCTTACATTCGGTTGTGCCAATCTGGGAACGAACACCGTGACGCTGTCTGTCACAGACGCCATGGGCAATACAGGTAGCTGCACAGCCGTGGTTACAGTAACAGACAATACGGCTCCGACAGCAGTATGCAAAAACCTGACAGTATCGCTTGATGCCGCTGGCATGGTTTCAGTATCGGGTACATCGCTGAACGATAATTCTTCAGACAATTGTTCAGGTGCCGGTGCCCTTTCGTTCACGCCTGCGACTACCCTGTTTACCTGTCAGCAGACCGGTGCCAACACAGTCACCCTGACAGTGACAGATGAATCCGGAAATAGCGGCACCTGTACATCAGTGGTTACGGTACAGGATGTAACCGCCCCGCAGGCCAGGTGTAAAAATCTCCAGGTTAATATTGACAACACAGGTACAGCTACTGTTTCAACGGCTCTTCTGAACGATAACTCATCCGACAACTGTACATCGGGGGGCAGTCTGGTACTTACGCCGGCAACAATCACCTATCAGTGCAGCGATATCGGGTTACACACAGTGACACTCACCGTCACCGATGCCAGCTCCAATACTTCTACCTGTACTTCCGTGGTGACGGTTACAGAAACCATTCCGCCGGTGGCCTCCTGCAGGAACCTGAGTCTGCCGCTGGATTTCTTCGGTCAGTCATCCTTTTCCGCATACGAGTTGAATCAAAACTCTTCTGACAACTGTACCAGTGCAGCCCTGCTGGAGTTTTCCGCTTCCAATACCAGTTTTATCTGTGATGATATCGGAGACAATACGGTTACGCTGACAGTTTTTGATATTTCCGGTAATTCATCAACATGTACATCAATCATCACGGTACTTGACGACACTGCGCCCAGTGCCAGCTGCCTCAGCCAGGATGTACACCTTGACAATACGGGGCATGTTGTGATACCCGCTTTCATGCTGGACGACAACTCTTCAGACAACTGCACCCAGCCTGCAGACCTTGTCTTTTCTCCTTTACAGGTAGAATATTTTTGTTCGGATATAGGTCCCAATACAGTCACGCTGACGGTAACAGACGCCGAAGGCAACAGTTCCACCTGTACGGCAGTATTACAGGTCACAGACTCCAATGCACCGGAGATCGTTCTTTGTCCGGATAATGCCGGAGTGAGTGATTGTATCGTTCAGGTGCCCGACATGCTCGCCGGCTTTGAAGCAGAAGACAACTGCGGTGTGATGAGTTATGAGCAGGTGCCTCCTGCCGGAAGCAGCCAGGATGATCTGGGGCCCGGCAATACGGTAACTTTCATAGTAACAGATGAGCACGGAAACAGCTCGACCTGTACAGCTGTGGTTCTGGTGAATGATATTGTTCCGCCGGTATTTACAAACTGTCCGAACGATGTCACGCTGGAGAACAATCCGGGAACCTGTGAGCAGACCTTCAATGTGACCCTGCCGCAGGCTACCGACAATTGTTCGGCAGCTACCGTAGTACAGACAGACGGACTGAGCGGGATGGCGTTATTTCCTGTTGGTACAACCATACAGATATTCGAGGCGACAGATGCCGCTTCCAATACGGCAACCTGTGTGTACACCGTAACAGTGGAGGACACCGAGGCGCCGCACCCGCACTGCCAGAGTGCCTTCCTGAATCTGGGAAGTGATGGAACTGTCACCGTTACCGGTGCAGAACTGGCTCCAACCTCTACCGACAACTGCACGGCACCCGGTATGCTGGTTTTCGAACCCGCCTTCATTACCTACGAATGTGCTGATGTAACCGGACAACACGTAGTGGTTGTACAGGCCACTGACGAAGCCGGAAACTCGTGGACTTGCGTATCCACGGTAATAGTTTCAGATAATTTGCCGCCGGTTATCACAACCTGTCCGGCCAATGTGGTCGTAAACAGCTGCGATGCCCTGATCCCTGATCTCACTGGTCAGCTGACAGCAACAGACAACTGCGAACTGGCCAGTGTGGAACAATTCCCGGCTGCCGGCAGCGAGCAGGCCGATCTGGGCCCTGACCGTATAATTTCATTCCTGGTTACCGACCAGGGCAGCAACACCGCTACCTGTACGGCCAGACTATCCATTGAAGATGCCATTCCACCTGCGTTCATCAGTTGTCCGGACAATCTGACCATAGGAAATGACTATGATGAATGTGGCGCAATATTTTTCATGGATGATCCGGAGGCAACAGATAACTGTACGGAAGTCACCGTAATACAAACGCAGGGACTTGCCTGGAATACATTCTTCCCGACCGGTGTAACCACACAGCTTTTCGAGGCAACTGACTCGGCGGGTAACACAGCTGTCTGTCTGTTCACTGTCACAGTAGAAGATATTCAGTCACCGACGGTATTCTGTACAGACCAAACTGTTTATCTCTCAGGTACAGGCACAGCAGAAATTCTTGCCTTGCAAATTGATGGTGGTGCCTACGACAACTGTACATTCGCATCTGACCTGGAATTCATACCATCATCGTACCAGTTTGACTGTACAGATGTGGGTGAGCGCTCTGTAACGCTCCGGGTGCGCGATGAGGCAGGTAATATTGACTCATGTTTCGCCCAGATAACCGTACTGGATATCAATAGTCCTGCAATCACCAGCTGTCCGCCAGCCCACACGCTGAATGGCTGTGGCGGAGGCATGCCGGATCTGACCCAGCTTGTTACCGCCACAGATATTTGCGGTGTGGCGGAAATTACACAGAATCCGCAGGTTGGTGCCAGTCTGTTACCCTTCTTTGGCAGCTCGACAAACCTCACATTTGTTGTTTCTGACTATGCCGGCAACACAAGCTCCTGTCAGACGGTGCTGACCATAACCGACACCGCTCCACCGGTATTTCAGAATTGTCCGACTTCCACGGTATTTGTCAGCAACCTTCCCGGGTTATGCGGCACCGTACTCACCTGGGCAACCCCATCTGCCAGCGACGATTGTTCACAGGCGACTGTAGTTCACGTATCCGGTCCGACGCAGGGATCGGTAGTTTCAGTCAGTTGTCCGCCGATCATAGAAACGGTTGTTTACAGGGCGACGGATACTGCCGGCAACAGCAGGACCTGTTCCTTCAACGTGTCTGCGGTTGATACGGAGTCACCCGTTATCAATCCGTCGGTCACAGCGCTGAACGAGATAGATATTGAATGCAGTCAGGTAGAGCCGGAATGCATCGTCCGTTCCACAGGTCAGTGTATCCCGCTTACCAGTTCGGATGTGACTGATAACTGTACCGGTCCGGTTGATCTGGACATCTCGGTAGTAGAAACAAGCAACAAGAGTACAGATCCTGCCGGCTGCAACTACTACAACTACACCCTGACAAGAACCTGGACAGTTACCGATTGTGCAGGCAACACCAGGGTCTTCACCCAGAAGATAAATGTGCACGATACCACTCCGCCCGTTGCTGTATGCAAAAACGAAACAGTATCGCTGGGCGGATCGGGAGAATATATGCTCGGACTCACCGATCTGGATGCCGGATCGTACGACAACTGCGCCGCGGGCAGTCGTCTGTCTTTCCAGTTGTCGAAAACGACATTCAACTGCGATGATATTGGTGATAAACTGGTTGTACTCACCGTCAAGGATCCATGCGGTAATACGGATACTTGTCACTCGATACTGACCATACTGGAAGGTTCCGGCAAGTGTCATCCTGTATATGATCCGGTTGGTTCGGAAACATGCGTGTGCCTGGACAATGCGACCACAGCCACCAACGGACAATTCGGAGAAGTTATTCAGATGGAGGCCAAGGCGGGAGCTGTGCTCACTGTAAAAACATCAACAGGTCTCTTCATGCCCAACAGTCCTGCGCCGCCGGCAGCACCAATACCGGTGCCCAATGGTGCGCTGCTGGCATTGGGCGTCTCGGACGGAATAGACAACGATGGAGACAACATAACCGATGAGGCCGACGAAAATACCTGGTACACCCTTCGCGCCCGTCACGTGGAAGGCATTGGCTTTACGGCAACAATCAGGGCCTCCAACGGCGACGAGGTGGTTTTGAGCAACAAGTGCTTCTATCCTGAGCCCCGATTTGCAGGTTTATCCGACACGCTGTGTCTGGGTACGCCCGTATTCGATATCGAGGTGGAAGATGTCAACGGAGCAGATGGTACAGTGTCCAATATCAGGGTCAATGGTTCGCCTGCCACCCAGATCAATGCGGCGCAGCTGGGAGCCGGAACCCATCAGGTACAGGCCTCGTTTAATGCGGGCGATGCACGTCCATACCGCATTGTTGATGGTGTTGCCCTCGACGGTACGGAGGCGCAGGCCAAATCAGATCCGGGCTGCCAGTACACTGTGAACAAATCGGTAGTGGTACTCCCGGCAGTTTCTGTTGTTTCCTGCAAAGACACCATTACAGTTCGTCTTGATACAATATGTGAAGTAACGCTGACTGGAGAAGATGTACTGTCCGGCATATACAGATGCCCCGAGGATTATCTGGTCAGTATTGACCGCGTTAATCCGCCCGGCGACGGACCCTGGAGCAGCCCTGAAATAGATACGTCCGATATTGGAAAGACTTACGGGTACAGACTGGTGGATGCCATCACAGGTACAGCCAGATGCAATGGTATAGTAAAGGTCAGAAATGATCAGCCCCCCGTACTTGTTTGTCCTGCAGACGTCACCATCGGCTGTAGCGAGCCATCCGACATTACAAACACAGGGGATGTTACCATTGAGTATTGCCTGTCGGTTACCAAGACAGTAGAGGATATTGTTACGGAAAACGATTTCTGCGAGAATCCGCGCAGATTAATACTGCGCAGATTCAAGGTTGTTGACAATCAGGGTCGTCAGACATCCTGTGAGCAAAAGATATCGGTGAAAGTAATTAATCTCAACGACATTGTTTTCCCGGACAATATCACGATTTCCTGCGACGATTCCTACGGAGATCCGGACGCTACGAGTCCTTCATCAACCGGAGCGCCTTCGATTAACGGCTATCCTGTGTCAGAGAGTACCCTGTGTGACGTACTGGTAACATACGACGAAACGCGATATGAAAGTTGCGGCGGCTCGTACGGAATCCTTCGCAACTGGCAGGTACTCAATCGCTGTTTGCCCCTCAGCGCCACCAACCCCAGAAATGATACCCAGCGTATCGAGGTCAAGGATGAGGGTGGCCCCCGGTTCGACTGCCCGACTGTTGCGACTGTTTCCGTTGATTCTGCCGGGTGCTGCTCCACGAACGGACTGGCACCGCTGATTATCAGTGAGGGTTGCTCAGGCATCATAGACCTTGTTGCCAATGTGGTATCGCAGAACCCCCAGCCGGGTGTTCCGCCGCTGTTTACTGTAACAGGTTTCCTGGTTGATTTCCCGGGCAATAACCACCAGCTGGCCGATACCATGGCGGTATTTCCGTATCTCACCTGTCTGCCAAACGGAAGTTCCTACATTGTTACCTGTACGGCTTCCGACAGTTGCGGCAATACATCCAGCTGTACCTATGAACTCAAAATCGGAGACCTGATTGAACCGGTGGCAAAGTGCAGCGCATTCACCCAGGTAAATCTGCCCGTGAGCGGAACACAGACACTGACAGCAGTTTCGTTCAATAATGGTTCAACCGATAACTGTGCAGCCAGTCTGGGATTCAAAGTCCGGCGTACCCAGGGCAACGCCTGCGAGCCGGGTGTTTATTTCGACGATGATATCAAATTCTGCTGTGCTGATATCGGTGATACGGTGCAGGCCATCGTGCGCGTGTATGACGTACAGATTCCTTCTGATACAGTGTCAGCCACAGCATTTGAGGGGCATTATACCGACTGCCAGACCCGTATTTTTGTGACAGAACAGAACAAGCCTGTTTGCACTCCCCCGGCAGATGCCACGGTGGCATGCAGCGATTTCAATGAGGATTTGTCGGTGTACGGACTGGCTATGGTGGCTGACGAATGTTGTGTTGATACAGTGATTGTATCGGCCAATTACAGTCAGTTTGATAGCAGTTGTACCCGCGGTACTATCACGCGTACATTCAGGGTGCTCGACTGTGCAGGCAATCAGGCGCAGTGTACACAGCAGATACAGGTCAATTACCTGCAGGACTACTACATTAAATTCCCTGATGATGTGATTGTAACAAACTGTAGCGGATCAGGTAATTTGGGAGAACCCTCATTCTTTGGTGTTGACTGCGAGAATATGGAGGTAACCTTTGAGGACGAAATTTCCAGTCAGGTGCCCGATGCATGCTATCGGATCAACCGCCGCTGGAAAATTCTGAACGAGTGTACGTATGATTCAACCATCACCTGCATCAGTGTTCCAAATCCAACGCCGGAGGCGGTTATCAATCACCCGCTGAACCTGCTTGGGCCAATTGTTTCCCCGGTACAGACCCAGGGAGATCCCTGGAAGTCAACTGTACTGAAAATCACAACAAACTCCACGCAGGCCACCAATTTCTCTGTGTTTTATAGTACCAGCGCCAACTGTTACACGTACACACAGACTATAAAAGTCTCTGATGATCAGCCACCTGTACCAGTATATCCAGCATCGGATACCATCAGGGATATGACGCAGAATGACTCACTCCTGTGGAATGAGCCCTACTGGTGGAACAGCAATTCTCAAATGGCCGATCTGTGTGAAGCACCTTCAGATATATCTATCTCTGTAACAGACAGTTGCAGCGGTACCGATCTGGACATCAAATACATCCTTTATCTGGATCTCGATGGCAACGGAACCACGGAGTCATTTATTGACAGTGAGGACCTTGGTGCCGGAGGCCTTGGATGGAATACCGTGCTCTACGGCAACGGAACCGGTCCCGGCGACCCCAGGATGTTCGACAAGCGCCCTGTTGCGCCCAACCAGAAATGGGGCTTTGCCTATCAGGAGGAGGTGAGCGGACAGCAGGTAACTGCGCGTGTAAGATTCAATACACAGGCCGACCAGACTACCTTCACCGATCCCATGCTTCCGCACGGCAGTCACCGTATCAGATGGATTATCCGCGATGGCTGCGGCAATGACACTGTATGCGATTACCCGGTTATCATACGCGACGGAGCAGGACCAACGCTCGTTTGTCGCGATTCGGTTGTGGCTGTACTGAACTCATCCGGATCGGTAGCTGTCCAGGCTGTCAGTCTGCTTGTCAGTGCCACCGACAACTGTTCGCGTCTCGATGATCTCGAACTCGCCTTCAGACTTTGCGGGTTCGGCAGCGGTTTCCCGATTAACCAGTGGGGGCAGCCTGCCAGTGCAGATACGTTCGGATGTATCAACAGAGGAGTGTTCTGCGTTGAAGCATGGGCAATTGATCCGTCGGGTAACAGCAGTAATTGTGAAACACAACTGATGATACGCGACTTCAACAATGTTTGTCCCGGCGGACCCAATGTCAACCTGACGGGTATGATCAAGACTGAAATTGGCAGGGGCGTAGGTGTGGTTAATGTGAAGGCTGAGGGTTCCAACGGTGTTACCGGCATGTTCAATTATTCAGACATGACCGACACACTCGGCAATTACGAGATCATCAATCAGATACCGCGCGGATCCGATTTCCTGATTACGCCTTCCAAGAATATCAATCACCTGAATGGTATCACAACGTATGATCTGGTGCTTATTTCCAGACATATTCTGGGTGTGGCACCACTGGGTTCGCCCTACAGGCTCATCGCTGCCGATGCCAACCGCTCCAATTCGGTCACTACATTCGATATCGTAGAATTCAGAAAACTGATTCTCGGTATTTACCAGACGATACCCAATAATACCTCCTGGCGTTTTGTTGATTCGGAACAGGTATTCACCAATCCGCTGAATCCGTTCCTCGATTCCATCCATGAACAGGTATTTGTTGACAGTGCACTCTTTAACCGGAATATCAACTTTGTGGGTATCAAAATCGGTGATGTAAATGCGAGCACGGAACCGGGTAACGCAGTTTCTCCCGACGATCGTACCTTCGGAACGCTGTTCCTGGATGTTGAGGACAGGGAGGTGCAGCCCGGTGAAAAATTCAGCGTCACTTTCAGGACTTCCGCTCCCGCCGACGGATATCAGTTCACCATGAATCTTTCCGGTCTGGATCTGGCAGCAATACCGCCATCGGGCAAGGTGACAGAAAGTAACTTTGGTGTTTTCTCCGATGCACTCACGGCATCTATTGATGGCTCCGAAGAGTTCACCCTGACCTTTACCGCCAGAAATGCCGGTAAACTCAGTGAAATGCTCGGACTCTCGAATCGTATTACGCGCTCGATTGGTTATGATGGTGCCGGAAACCCGCTCGAAATGGCACTTCGTTTTGACGACAAGACGGTGTCTGAGGTTGGTTTCGAACTGTACCAGAACGTACCAAACCCATTCTCGCGCAGAACTTCCATCGGTTTCAATCTGCCCGAGGCCGGACCGGCAACCCTGCAGGTGTACGATCAGACCGGAAGACTGATATTCAGCCAGACGGCTTCCTGGCCAAAGGGCTATAACTCGGTACTGCTCGATGGAAACCTGACCGGCAATCCGGGTGTACTGTTCTATCAACTCAAAACTGAAAAACAAACCGCAACGAGGAAAATGGTGATGGAAGAATAACGGGGCTCTTTAACCCGTATCTTTGCGACCCGTAATAACACAAGAACAATGTCTGCAGACACCAAAGCATTTCTGATTATCCTCGACGGCTGGGGACTCGGCCCGAAACCGGCATCTGATGCCATTTCTCAGGCCAATACACCGTATTTCGACAGCCTGATGGCAAAGTACCCGCACAGTACACTGATAACGCACAGTGAGGATGTCGGCCTGCCGGAAGGACAAATGGGTAATTCCGAAGTGGGGCACCTGAATATAGGTGCCGGAAGGGTGGTCTGGCAGGAGCTGGCCCGTATCAACAAGGCTATCCGCACCCGCGAGCTGCATGAAAATGAAACGCTGCTCGCTGCCATCAGGTTTGCAAAGGAAAATAACAGAAACCTGCATTTCATGGGACTGGTCAGCGACGGTGGAGTTCACTCGCATATTGATCACCTGAAAGCACTCTGCGATATTTCTGAGGAACAGGGTTGCGCACGCGTGTACGTGCATGCGTTCACGGACGGGCGCGACTGCGATCCGAAAAGTGGTGCAGCCTTCATGGAAGAGCTGCAGCAGCATATCAACGGGAAAAACGTGAAAATTGCCTCGGTCGTTGGCCGCTATTACGCCATGGACAGAGACAAACGATGGGAAAGGGTCAAGCTGGCGTATGATCTGCTTGTCAGCAAGACCGGAAGGCCCGTTGCTGATTTCCCCGCCGCTATCCGGCAGAATTACGATAACGGAGTTACCGACGAGTTTCTTATGCCCATGAGCAGTGCTGCTCTCTCCGGAAACGAGGGAGCCATACAGCCGGGTGATGTGGTGGTGTCTTTCAATTTCCGCACCGACCGCTGCAGGGAAATCACGCAGGTGCTCACTCAGCAGGATATGCCGGAGCACGGTATGACCACGCTGCCGCTGTACTATGTCACCATGACCCGCTACGACGACACATACCGCGATGTGCATGTCATGTTTGAAAAGGATGATGTGAGCATGACGCTCGGTGAAGTCATCGAGAAGGCGGGAAAGACGCAGGTTCGCATCGCAGAAACGGAAAAATATCCGCACGTCACCTTCTTCTTTTCCGGCGGTCGTGAAGCTCCGTTTGAGGGGGAACGCCGTCTCATGGTACCCTCTCCCAAGGTTGCTACTTACGACCTGCAGCCCGAAATGAGCGCAGAGGGTATCACCGAGTCAATTATGACAGATATCCGGGACAACACCCCCGACTTTATCTGTCTGAACTTTGCCAATACAGATATGGTAGGGCATACCGGTGTGTTTGAAGCCGCCATGAAAGCAGCCGAGACGGTTGACAGCTGCCTGAGCAGGATTATTCCGCTCGCACTGGAAAAGGGCTACTCCTGCCTGGTTATCGCCGACCACGGCAACTCCGACTTTATGGTCAATGAAGACGGAACACCCAATACGGCACACACCAAAAATCCGGTGCCCTGTATTCTGGTGAGCAACAATCCGCCTGCATCTGTGCGAAACGGCCGTTTGGCCGACGTGGCTCCCACCATCCTTTACTTGCTCGGAATTGACAAGCCTGCGGAAATGACGGGCGAGGTGCTGGTTGTGGGGAATTGACGCTGACGCCATAGTTATGTTCGCGGCATTTCGTGTGTGTGCTACACATTATATCCCTCGGTGTTCATCGCCTCTGTCGGGCACTGCGAGATTTCCTTCAAAGCAGACTTGTTGTCAGTTACTCCTCTGGAAGTAGAATTCGCCCTTCAGTTTGCTCCATTCCTGAGGGCTCTGTGCCCCGTTCGTCATTTTTTCAACTTCTACTCGGGTTCTCTTAAAAACACTCTCGACTGGAGCATGCTTCGATATCTGTTTGACAAGCTGGGATGTGAAGAGACCATTATCGCCTTCACCATCCGAGGCAGTTGACCCCTCAGAAGTAGCAAAAGAGATAATAGTACCACTCGCAGGAGCGATATATCTGAATCCTTGCTCACCTCCTCTAACCCAGCTTCTGAAGGGGTTATTTCGACAGGCATCAAGGATGACTATGTTCACGTTATCCGGATATTTTTCGAACTCTTCAACGATAAAATTGACAGGAATTGCTTCGAACTTGCAGTCGCTCTTTGTGGTCAATACGGCATCAGTTGGAATCAGGTAGTTTTGCCCATCAACTTGTACGCCGTGACCAGCAAAATAAAATAAGGCCACATTAAAGTCAGGAAGTTTTCTGCTAAAGTCACGTATGGCCTGTTCCATTTTCTGTTTGCTGGCATCTGTCTCTTCAATTACCTCAAAATCAAGTCCTCGAAGTGTTTTTGACATCAGCCTGGCATCGTTTACCGGATTTTTCAGTGTCTGATTACTACCATATGCCGAGTTACCTATCACTAGCGCTATACGTCTTTCGGGCTTGTACGACCCGTCCTTGGGCGTCTGTATATTATCCTGCCTGTTAACAAAAAAAGAGAAGGTACCCGTGTTATTTTGATTGTCAGTGGCAATTATTGAAATAATATTACTTCCGTCTGCCAGTTTGATATACTGCTGGAAATTCCCGTTTGGTGAGGTTTCTACAGGAACGCCATTAATGGTAACTTCACGAATACCGCTTTTGTCTTCTGCTATACCCCTGACCAGAATTTGCTGCTGACTTTCTGACATGGTTATCCCTCGGGTAACAGCAGGTTGCAGAATATTGATTTGAGGAGGATTTTGGTCTGTTATAGTGGTCGCAGTACTGGAAAGACCCAAATCGTCGGGCTGGGTATTGACTTTATCGGTGTATTCCACTAAAAGATTGTCAAAAAGTACTTTTTGATTTCTATTTACATTAAAGCCTACATTATTTCCGAAGAAATCTTCAAAGTTTGATTGGTTTACTTTGATATCATTGATGTAAAACTCAATAATTCCACCGGTTTTTCTCACTTCAATTTTATTGCTGGCATTTTTATTGATTAACTCTGATTTCGTCCAGTCAATTGGATTAATAAATGTACCACCTGCCTTAATCGAGTAGCGATAGCTTCCATTGGCACTAATCCCAAATGAACAGTAATTATTAACATCAGAAAGCCCCCAGACAAGTTCATATGAGTGATTATCTATTCCACCTACCCATAAGCTATTACATGAAATTCTAAAATTCCTTTTACTATTTATGGTTACAGTTTTCCATGATAACCAAGCATTCTGGAGTTGTTTGTGATCGAAGAAATATTTGCCGTTTTGGATGTTCAAAAGAATATTTTCGTTGTCATTCGTGCCCCAGTTTCCACTATTATCTGAAAAGTTGTCTTCATATATAATCTCTCCCTGAGCGAACAAATTATTGTTGCACAGGATTGATAATGCAGATATTAACACTCTTGCGAAAAGAGCTAATCTATGTTTTTTCATAACGAGCCTGAAATTAAATTACCAGTTTTCATTAACAAAGGTAATAATTTATCTCAAGAAAGCTATAACTGGCAGGCAATTGATGGGTGCTTTCCAGATTTGATTGATGGTCCGCTTACTCCCTCAAAACCTCCAGCGGCGGCTTGCTCACTACCTCCCGGCTGTTAAACAGTCCGATCAGAACAGTCAGAGAGGTAATGGATACGAAGGTGAATACCAGCGGTAGCCAGTTCACTTCAAAGGGTATCTGAAAGGAGAATCGCGCCAGCGCCCAGGCTCCGGCAACGGAAAGCCCCACCCCGGCAAAGCACGACAGTGCCCCGAGCAGGAAGTACTCTGTTGCATTGACAAGCAGTATCTGCCTCCTGCTCGCGCCCAGCGTACGCAGGAGCACGCTCTCGCGTATGCGCGCGTACTTGCTCTGATAAATGGAAGAGATGAGTACCAGCAGGCCTGTCAGAATGCTGAAAAGGGCCATAAACCGAATGACAAAGGATACTTTCTTCAGGATTTCATCCACCGAACGCAGTATCTGCGTCAGGTCAATCGCCGAAACACCGGGGTGCCGGCGCACCAGTTCGCTCTGAAAACGGGCCGACTGGGCGGCGTCCTGTACTTTCGTCACTATGACGTGAAACTGGGGCGCGCGCTCCAGAACGCCCTTCGGAAATACCACCATAAAATTGGTCTGTACCCGGTTGAAGTCCACCTTTCTTACACTGGCCACCTCACATTCCATCACGGTTCCCTGCACATTGAAAGAGACACGGGTGCCTATCCGCGCCTTCATAAATCTTTTCAGACTCTCTGAAATGGAGACCTTCACAGGGCCACCTGGCGTGTGCGTACCTGTCCATGTGCCCTCCACAATGGATTCGGTGTCAATCAGGGTATCTCTGAAGGTAACCCGGTATTCCCGGTCCCATACCCAGCCTGGTATGCGCTCCACTTCATCCTGCGGCGGCCCGAATCGCCGGCGGCCCTGTTTGCGCCCGGTGGTATCCTCCGGATGCTCTGCCTCATACCGTGCCTTGGTAAATCCGTCAACGGTTTCAATCCGGGTAGTGACGATGGGCACCTGCTGCATCAGCGGCATACCCGATTGCTGTACCAGTGCCGCTACTTCAGCCTTTTCCGGCGACTGTATATCAAACAGCACCATATTGGGCTGGCTGCCGCTGCCCGAAAATTCTACCTGCTTCAAAATCAGACTTTGAATCAGGAACAGGGTGGACAAGAGCATGGTACCCAGGCCTACTGTGACTACCAGCAGTACTGTCTGGTTTTCCGGTCTGAAGAGATTGGCTATACCCTGACGTACCGGGTAGCTCCATTTTTTCGGGAAAAATCGCCGCAGCAGTGTGGTTAACAGGGATGCAATTCCCCACAGGACCAAAAATGCCACGCCAATTCCAGCAATGAAGTACAGTGCCTCCAGCCAGCTGCCGATTAGTTGCCAGGTAAATATATAGACGGCTGCCAGAATAAGGGAATACACCATCCAGCGTAGCAGACGGTCTGACTGCTCGGGTTCGAAAGAGGAACGCAGAGTTCGCAGAGGCGATGTTTTGAGGATGCCTGCCAGCGGCAACAGGGCAAAGAGGACAGCTACGGCCACTCCAAGCGCCACGCCTTGTCCGACTGCCAGCAGTGAAATGTCGGTGCTCACATTCTCGAGCGGGAGCAGGTCGCGCAGCAACCAGGGCAGCATTTTTTGTATCAGCGCGCCCGCGCCTGCGCCTGCGAGTGCCCCCAGCAGTCCGATGCCGGCTACCTGTACCAAATAAACATAAAATGCTTTCCTGCCACTGGCGCCCAGACAGCGCAGGATAGCGACGGTAGGCAGTTTGTCCTTTATATATATGTGTACTGCACCGGCAACACCAATACAGCCCAGTAGCAGGGCTATAAATCCAACCAGGTTCAGAAATGTTCCAAAGCTTCCGAAAGCATTGCCGATTCCCCGTTTTCTGCTCTCCACCGTGTCAAAATCTACGTTGGCTTTTTCAAGGCGTTTTTCTACCGGGTCGGTGAGCTGCTTTGGTGACAATCCTTCCGGAAGTTTGTAGAAATACTGGTAGTCCACCCTGCTGCCGCGCTGTACCAGTCCGGTGGAGTCGAGCCAGGTGCCGGGGATAAAAACCACCGGCGCAATGCTCGCTGCAATGCCGGCCCTGCCCGGTGAAGACAGTAAATCACCTTCAACTACAAAAGTCACATTTCCTACCTGAATACTGTCGCCCGGATGAATATCATACTGAAGCATCAGCGCGTGATCAACCAGGGCCGCCTTGCGGGTACGGAAGGTTTTCCAGGAATCTTCCGGAACGGTCTTCCATATACCGTAATAGGGGTAACCTCCGTCCAGCGCGCGAATTTGAGAGAGCCGGGTGCCTCCGTTGCGCGGGAAACGCACCATACTCATGAAATTCAGCACTTCAGACCGTGATACGGCCGCCGAGTCAAAGGGGGCCAGCAGAGAATCGGATACCGGCTGGTTGGCATCGAGGAGCAAGTCTGCTCCGAGCAGCGTTTTGGCCTCCCGGTCAATATCCTTCATCAGGTTGAAAGAAAAAGAGCGCACTGCAGTGAGTGCCGCTATTCCGACCGTGATGGCTGAAATGAATAACAGTAATCTGGAGCGGTTCCGGCGGCTGTCGCGCCAGGCCATTTTGAGTATAAATCGCATGATGGTATTGCTTCTGAGAAGGCTTTCTTCAGAAACCTAAACGGATGAAAGCCCGGAGGGTTGACTTGCCGGGTGTAAAAACAGACGAAAACAGGCTGTCGGCCGATCAGCGTACCAGTGTGATGTCTCCGCTCAGTGTTATCTTCCTGCCCGGCTCATATTCGAGCTCCGCCATGAAGACGAACACCGCAGGGCCCAGCAACTCTCCCCGGTAAGTACCATCCCAGCCTGCAGATCTGTCATTGGTGGTGAAACCGGTATTCTCAAACACGAGGCTGCCCCAGCGGTCGTAGATGCGCAGCCAGTTTACTGGTACATTCTCCTTGCTGAACAGCATAAACCGGTCGTTGAGGTTGTTCGCCTCCGGTTTGAAAACGTTGGGTACGTAGACGTTCGGCTCCAGTATGATACGAACCCGATCGGAAGCCGTGCAACCTGCCGAGTCTTCCACCGTGAGGGTGTAAACCGTTGTTTCGACAGGCAATGCCGTGAAATTCAGGAAGTCAGCCACCCCGGCATCGTCGGGTGACCAGTACGTGTTAACGATGTCGCGACTGGGGGTGCCCTGTAACAACACCCGGTCGCCGGTTTTCACAGGCTCTTCAATCCGGACAATTTCCAGTTGCACCGACATACTGTCCGGCTGACCAATCAATACATCGAGCGGACGGTTGTAGCAGCCGGTAGAGTCTCTCGCCACCAGGTTGTATGCTCCCGATTTGAGTCCTGTAAACAGCGGATTGGTTGAAAAACTGCTGCCTTTGTTCACGGAATACTGGTATGGAGCCAGTCCGCCCGATGGCTGTCCGAAAAGGATATTGCCATTTGCAGCACCGAAGCACGACGGATCGGTAACGTCGTAAGGGAAGACAGGAGAGTTGAAAAATGCGGAAAGCGTATCTTCCGAGAAATCTGTTCTGCGACAAACACCCAGATACCCCCTGGCCGTGTATTTTCCCGGAGCATAGGCTACAAAGAACGTATCCGGGCCGTAAAAAAGCAGTGAATCGGCGTAATACCACTGTACTCCATCGAATTTTCCGGACGCAATCAGTGTATCCGGACAGACGCCATCGCCAACGAGGCTCAGTGCCACGTCCGCCTCGCTGGTTTTGCTGAATCCCGAGTAGAATGCACCGAAGCCTGCGGCACCATTCCGGCCGAACAGGGCGACCTGTACAGCTCCATCGGCTACCACACTGGCGGTATTGGGCGGATTGGAGGCATCAAACAGATCGAGCCGGCGGTAAGTGACGAAGTCCGGATTGCCGGGTACCGGACTTCCGCTGCCGAGTGCTACCAGTGTTCCGTTCACGCGCACATCCACGGTGGAGTCTTTCATGGCTACAATCATCAGCCCGCCGTCGTAGGTAACACCGCCGATCTGGTTGGGCAGGTAAATATTGTTGACCGAATTGGGAATAGCACAGGAAACGGGCGGCACGAAAATAAGACCGGCCGTTCTCTTGGCATCGTCGCCATCCGGAACACCGCCTATAATCTGATAGACAAATGCCGGTTGTGAACAAAAAATATACATGTTGCCCGCTGCAGAGTAGCGGCTGGTCGGGACTCTCAGGTGTTGCCCGGCATTCAGCACAACGGTAGGGGAGGCCTCGCCGTTCAGGTAAACGGCTGTATTATTCAAGTGCGCAATAACAAGTGGTGTTTCCAGATCTGAAGAACCATTGCCCTTGCACAGTATGTACTCTTGTCCCACTTTGTCGAAGGGGGCAATCTGATCGAGGCCCACGTCGTTGGAGTTGTCAACCGGGGAGCCTGTCCACGAACCGCAGTTGACTGCAACGGGTCTGGTGGCCTTCACGCTTGATCCGATCAGACCGTTGGCATTGCCGGTGCCCGTCAGGTACTGACTGATTACTACCGATTCGCCTGCCATCAGCGTGAAAGCCGGGTTGCCGGTTACAGCAGTCGGTACACCATTGATCTGAAACCTGACAGTCGGGTCATACTCGGAAAAAGTGACTGTTGTGCTGTCTTCAGAGGCTATGACTCCTATGAAATTCGACCGTTGCCCGCCATCATTGGACTGATACACATGGCCGATTCTGAATTCGGTGCCGAGTGCCGAGCGCCCCTTGCAGGTGAGGTCGGCAGCCTGAAACTGAGAGCTGCTGTGAAACCTGAAGTTGACATAGAACTTCTTGTCCCCAACGAGAATCAGTCCCTTGTTTTTAATTGCCTTGTGTAATTCCGCTTCCGCTGTAAGTACCTGGGTGGCATTCGTGCTTCCCAGGCTGTATCGCTGCGGGGCAGCATTCGATACCGTCAGCGTCGTAATCACCGTTCCTGCCGGATCGCGCAACTCTACCGGAAACGGCGTCGTTTCCGGGGTGGAGATATACAGATACTGAGGCCCCAGTTCCGAGCGCCCGTGCATGGGAGGCAGCCAGTGGATGGAGTCAAGCTGTGCGTGTGCGTTGGTTACGCAGGCCACAAGGGCAAACAGAATTGGCAGGGCAGAACGATAGCGCATGGTGCGGTGATTCAAAACTGCCGGCAAGTTACCACAATTTATCCGCGGGTCAGTTTTCCGGTGAATACTTGTTCAGCCGCTCTCAGACGAAAAAAGAAAAAACGTCCGGAAGGCAACATATCTCCCCTCAGAGTAATGCGCTGTTTTCCTGCTGTCAGTGTGTGTACAGAGGAATGAACAAGTTTTCCTTCTGAGTCGAACAGATCAAGACTGGCATCTCCGCCGTCTTTCACCATCAGTTCAAAGTCAACCAGGGATGCGAACGGATTGGGGGATACTCCCAGAAAAACAGCGCTCCCGATATTGCTATTGCCGAATTGAAGTGTCATGGAACTCCTTTCAGCTCCACCCGGACGATATGCTTCAGACGGCATATCGGAATGCCCGAGGCTGAAAACTGCTGATGCGGGTATGTCGCGTCGCGCCTTGACTCTTGCAGTGAACAACACGTCGCCCCGGCGGAAATTTCTGGAGTCTGCATCAAACCAGAGCGCCCTCAGCATCGCCGGACGAACATGATAATCCTCGGCAGGCATACCGGTCACATCAACTATTTCGGCCAGCGCCGGATTGCAGAGCAACTCCATTTGCCATCCTGTGAGCTCTGTATCCTCACTCAGCCGGAAAGAAATATCTGTTTCCTCCCCTGCTGCGAGCAATACATCTTCGGCTGTCAGCAGTACCGCCGATCGGTCGTCGGGTGGTGCCGCAAAGCCTGAAACAGAGTGATTGAGGTCGCCATATTTAATAGCCACGAAACTCCCTTTCAGGTTCTTGTAGTCTTTCTGTATGTTATTGAACACAAACAGATAGGTGTCCTTGATTGCGGTGTAGCTCGCCAGATTGGCCGGATTGGGGAGGGGACGAACTACCCTCCACGAAGGTACACCCGGGAAGGTGTCGTACAGCCCCAGTATCAGTTTGCGTGTTTCCACGATATCGAGCGTCGTCAGCGAGTTGGAATTATTCACGTCGGCCGCTTCCATCTGGTAGGCATCATCGAGGGCTTCAATACCGAGGATATGTCTTGACATGAGCACCAGATCGTATGTTGTCACACCATTGAGTGGCGGACCTGTTTTTTCGGCTGCCAGTTCGATCTGATAGCTGCCTCCGAAGGGTATCGTGCCAAATGAATAGCTGTAACAGGAATCCGATGATACGTCAATATCCGGTATGTCAACAGGCGGCTGTACCCCGGCAGTGGAGTAGAACCTGAGCCGCCTTTTGTGATTCGTCACTATCTGATTGTCAACAGTCGTTATACAGCCATTGATTTTGATGTCAGCATCCGGATTACATTCGCATTCGGGGTCGGCCAGTTGAACCAGCACGTAATTGGAGCATTTGTTGATCAGTCCGTTCTTGTCGCGCACCCACACTTCAACCTGGTTGAAACCGGCATCGCAGTTATAAAACACCAGTGAATCGGAAACAGGGAATCCGGTTCCGTCGCCCGATCTTTTCAGGCCAATTTCCAGCTGGTTGGTTGGCGTGCAATTGTCGCTCATTGAGAGTATAAACTGGTTGGCCAGAAAGTGTGCATCGCACAGGGGGCGCTCGATAGTCTGTGTCAAGCCATTGATACAGAGCAAATTGGGTGGAGTGCAGTCTTTGATGGTAAACAGGTATGAGCAGTTTACTGCATTTCCGCAGTAATCGGTGGCTCTCCACAGTACCTTGTGGGTGCCTGTAGGGAAGTTACCCGATACGGTATCCAGAGAGGAGTTGACATCAATGGAGCCGTTGTTGTCCAGATCAATCCTGTAGGAATAATTGATATTGCCGTTTCCGCAGTAGGTAAAAGCCTTTTCCACCATAAAGACAGCGCCCTGACCACAGGAGCCATTATTGTAGCAGAAACTTTTGTCGGTACAGTCTGTAGTCCAGAACAGTGTCTGGGCAAAAGATAACACAGGGGTGCATGCCAGCAGGATGCAGGTGAGAAACCGGATCATGGAAAAGTCAATAAAAGGTTATACCCGGATGCCACTCAGAGGTTGTGCAGACTGAATTCAGCGTGCCTGAGGGGTGGTTACTCACAGGAGTTGCACCCTCCGAATTACTTCCGGATGTTGTTCATCAACAGGATTAAAAGTCCGACTAGTCAGACGAAACGGATTATTGACGGTGGTTTTACTTCCTCAAATTTCAGACCAAACTATACGGAAAGTACTTTTCCGCGGCTTTTTCTGATTCTGACCGATACTACCTTGTATTCCGGACAAAGAGCGTCCGAGTCTCTTTCATCGGATGTAACTATATTCAGCATGACTTCCGGGAAGTGAAACGTGGTGCTCAGTACACCCGGTTTAACCTGATCCGAGAGGCGGGCCTTCACATCTACCTTGCCTCTGGGCGATTCCAGGCACACCATATCGCCTTCCGAGATAAAGTGTTTTGCTGCATCATCCGGGTGGATGAGCAGGACGTCTTCTGTCAGAATTTTGGCATTTCTCGTTCTTCGGGTCATGGTGCCGGCGTTGTAATGTTCCAGTTCCCGGTTCGTGGTGAGTATGTAGGGATAGTCTTTTTCCCAGGCAACCCGCTCTTTTGTTTCCCTGAACTCATCGAACTGGAACTTGCCCAGTCCGCGCTTGAACGTTTCGGTGTGCAGCACTTCGGTATCGGCTCCTCCGGGAGCTACGGGCCATTGTTTCCCGTTTTCACCCAGTTCTTCCCATTTTACTCCTGCAAAGAACGGAACAATGCTTGAAATTTCCCGAAGCAGGGTGTCGGGATTGTAGTCGGCCTGCGGATATCCCATTCTGTTCATGATATCCACGATGATTTGTCCGTCGGCTTTGGTGCCCGGCAGGGGTTCCACAACCTTGTTTACCCGTTGAATCCGGCGTTCTCCGTTGGTGAATGTACCGCTTTTTTCAAGGAAAGAAGCTCCCGGCAGTACCACATGCGCGTGTTTGCAGGTTTCTGACATGAACAATTCCTGTACGACCAGCAGTTCCAGATTGCCCAGTGCTGCCAGTACCTTGTTGGTATTCGGATCAGTTTGTACCACATCTTCACCCATGACCCACAGCGCCTTGAGCTTTCCGTCGAGTGCCGCATCATACATCTGCGGTATTTTATAGCCAATATGTCCGGGCAGATTTACGCCGTAAAACTGCTCGTATTTGCGCTGCATATCTTTGTCGGTCACATCCAGATACCCTGCGCCCTGGTGTGGCTGACAGCCCATGTCGGCTGCACCCTGCACGTTGTTTTGACCGCGCAGCGGATTCACTCCGACACCCCTGCGGCCGATATTGCCTGTGATCATGGCCAGATCGGAAATCAGCATGACAGTCAGGGTGCCCTGAGAGTGTTCGGTTACACCGAGTCCGTGGAAAGACATGGCGGCCTCGGCTTTTGCATAAGTAACGGCAGCATCCCTGACCAGATTCCTGTCAACGCCTGTCACCGCTTCCAGTTCGTCCAGATTGAGTCCGAGTATCTGTTGCCTGAACCCTTCATACCCTTCCGTGCGGCTGTCAATGAAGTTTTTATCCTCCAGTCCCTCACTGATAATGAAGTACAGCATCATTTGAAGCAGGGCGACGTTGGTGCCCGGACGGAGCTGCAGGTGGTAAGTGGCATACTTCGCCATCTCTGTCCGCCGCGGATCAATGACAATCGAAGGGATCCCCTTCATGGCTACCTGTTTCAGTTTGGCTCCTGTTACCGGGTGTGCATCGGTCGGATTGGCTCCGATGACCATAATACATTTGGTGTATTTCAGGTCAATGATAGAGTTGGTAGCTGCGCCGGTGCCAAAAGTTCGCTGCATACCCAGTGCTGTAGGTGAGTGGCATACACGAGCGCAGCTGTCTATATTGTTGGTTCCTACCACCGCCCGTATGAATTTCTGCATGAGGTAATTTTCCTCGTTGGTACAGCGGGCAGAGGAGATACCTGCGATGTAGTCGGGACCGTGTTCCGTTTTGATGGAGGTCAGTTTGTTGGCTATGTAGTCGTACGATTCCTCCCAGGTTGCCGGTGTCAACTCGCCGTTTTTGCGAATCAGCGGTGTGCGTATGCGATCCGGGTGATCGTAGAACGAGAATGCAAACCGTCCCTTCAGGCACGTATGTCCCTGATTGACAGCGGCTTCATAAGGTGCCTGGATAGACTTGACTTTTCCGGCATCCACGGCAACTTCCAGGTTACAGCCCACACCGCAATAGGTGCACACTGTACGCACTTTTTTGTCAACTGCAACCGACTTGGACTCAAAAATATCCGAGATAGCGGAGGTGGGGCACGCCTGGGCGCAGGCACCGCAGCTTACACAATCCGACTCAAAGAACGACTGATTTATTCCCTTTGCGATATGGCTGTCGAATCCGCGACCAGCCATTGTGAGTACAAACTGTCCCTGTACCTCGTCGCATGCGCGTACGCAGCGCGAGCAGTTGATACATTTGCTGAGGTCGGAGGTCATGTATGGATGGCTCAGATCCTTTTGCCGGTCGAGGTGATTTTTCCCTTCCGGGTACCGCACCTTCCGGATGCCTACCTGTGCTGCCACAGTCTGCAGTTCGCAGTTGTTGTTCACCTCACAGGTGAGGCAGTCGAGCGGGTGATCGGTGAGTACCAGTTCGATGATATTTTTCCTGAGTTTCTGAATGCGCGGCGAATCCGGGAAAATATGATAGTCGGGCATCATGGGTGTATGGCAGGACGCCATGGCTTTCGCCGGACCGTCGGGCGACAGGGCTACATCCACGCTGCATACCCTGCAGGCGCCGTAAGGCTCGAGGTTGGGAGCATCGCAGAGTGTTGGCACTGAATTTTTACCGAGGTGGCGTTTCAGAAATGCCAGAACGGTTTCACCTTCCCTGATATCGTAGGGCTTGTTGTTGATATACGCTGTGAGTCCGGTACCCATAGTGTTGCAGAGGTTAGAGTTTGGTCAGATTTAAACTTCGCTGGTAAAGAAGGCTTCCAGTTCGCCGGGGAAATATTTGAGGGCATTTTTTACCGGCAGCGGCAGCCCGCCGCCAAGTGCACAGAGCGATCCGGTTTCCATGGTCTCCACCAGGTCGTCGAACAGCGTCCTGCTGATCTTGTAGTCGGTATTGCGCGCGCGTGCGAGCAGCTCCTTGCCGCGGGTGGATCCCAGTCTGCAGGGAAAGCACTTGCCGCAACTTTCGTGAGCAGTGAATTCGAACAGGTGTTCCAGGTACTGAATCATGGGGTAATCCTGTGGAATACATACAAAAGAGCCATGTCCGAGCAGGAATCCGTTCTGTGCAAACGACTCGAAATCAATTGTCAGGTCGTCAATCTTGCTCACCGGTACGAGTCCGCCGAGCGGACCACCGATATGCATGGCCTTTACCGGCAACCTGAAACCTCCTCCGAGCTCATCAATGACCGTCCGGAGCGGGGTGCCCATCTCCACCTCATAGAGTCCGGGGTTGTTGAAGTAGCCATCGAGGCACAGCAGTTTTGTACCGGTGGAGCGACCGCGACCACGCGCTGCGAAAGCTTGTCCGCCGTGCTCCATGATACCGGGCAGATTGGCCAGTGTTTCCACGTTATTCACCACAGTGGGCAGGTTGAAAAGCCCTTGCTGTGTGGGATAGGGCGGACGGGTGCGGACTTCCGGGCGCTGGCCTTCAATGGAGTTGAGGAGCGCTGTTTCTTCACCGCAGATATAGGCACCCTGGGCCTTGATCACCTTGAACCGGAACGAAAAGCCGGAACCAAGAATATTGTCGCCGAGCAAACCCGCGCTGCTGATTGCATCTATGGCTTCCGACATCACCGAAATGGATTCCGGGTATTCGCCCCGGATGTACAGTACGCCGGCACTGGCACCGGTGATATATCCCGCCAGCATCATGCCGAGCAGCAGACTGTGGGGGCGCTGTTCCATGATGTAGCGGTCGGAGTAGGCGCCGGGGTCGCCTTCATCGGCGTTACAGACAATAAATTTTTGCTTTCCGGGCGTATTTTTGCACGATTCCAGCTTTAGTCCGGCAGGGAATCCAGCACCACCGCGCCCGCGCAGGCCCGAAGTTTTGATCTCTGCGAGCAGATCGTCGGGAGTAACACCCAGTGCCTTTTTCAGCGTCAGATAGTACGCTTCCAGACCCGGGAAAGGAGCGGTGAGGAGCGGAGTGCCCAGGGCAATCATCCTGTACTGATCTTCCCAGTATGTTTTTCCGGCCCTGATTTCATTCAGTTTGAGGATAGCATCTCCCGAGTAATTGTGTCCGTCGAGGTGAAAGGCGCTGTTTTCATGGCAACGCCCCAGACAGCACATCTCTCCGATTTCTTCGGGCTTGAAATGAGCCTCCAGGCCTTCCCGCACGCGCTCCTGCGTGCGCGCAGTCATGCACGCAGTGCCATTGCACACGTACGCCTTCTTGCCCTTGTTTTCGGGCTTCAGGAAGTCGTAAAAGGAAACACTGCCGTACACATTGGCCTTCCCGACCAGAAAATCATCGGCCAGCTGCTCCATATCATCGGTGGAAACAGTACCCTGACGGGAGGCGGCAACCCCCAGTTCTTCAAACAAATTTTCGGCGAGACCCTTCCTGCCAGACAGGAAGCCTATATTTTTAGACACGTGGCAACAGCGTTTGGTTAGAGAAATCAGAACATAATGAAGCGATTGGAGGCTTCACCGGCATTTCCGACTATTTTCTACAAAGCTAAGGTATATTCTTTGATTTTTCAAATATCTGTCCGGTGTTAGATTTTTTTCGTACATTTGTTGTTCATCTCCGGGAGAGTGAACTCATGTAGATCGGCGTTTTATGGATGCTGTTCACCATCAGCATCCACCCTTTTTGAGGAAAA
>CAIYFY010000015.1 GCA_903925535.1 uncultured Bacteroidota bacterium
CAGCTCATTGAAACGGGAAAGAAAGCACAGGGCAAAAACGACAAATCCGGCGACTTCGAGAAGAAATACAAGGAGGGAAACCGCGACCCGAAAATGCTGTACGACTATGTGCGCGCACTCAACGCCGCCGGCAAGCCGTCGCTGAAGATTACCAACGAATACCTGAATACCCAGCAGGATCTGACCACCGAATTTAACCTCCGCTTCATCCTGGAGGGTGCCGTGGATGCCGACAGTCGTGTTTTCGACCTCCTGACAAAGTACAAAAGCAATGTCGTTTCTGTAACGAATACCGAAGTGGTGAATGCCCGCATCGAGACTGCCTGCAAAAATGCCCTGAAAAAGGCTGTCGAATACAAGAATGAAGACCTGCTGAAGGAGACAAAAGCCAAAATGAAGGCCGCCAATCCGGATAGGGCCGAGTCGTTCGGGTATGAAGCCGACATGTACTTCTACAAGAGCGTGAAAAATGCCGACAACTTCCTCAAGGCCGCCCGCGCTTACCAGAAAGCAAGTGTAAAAAACAACGCCGCCCGCCTGCATGATCTCACGATTGATCTCACAAGGTCGTTTCCTGAAGATAAAAAAGTTATGGAACAGGCAGAAAAATGGGCCAGGTCGGCCGCCGAGACCGGCGGACTGGCCGACTACTGGATGACGCTGGCCGGTATATATAAACTGCAGGGCGACAAGAAGAAAGCACTGGATGCCGCCAATAATGCACTCGATGCAGCCGGTAATAACGACGCCATGCTCAAATACAAGATTGACAATTTTATACAGTCGCTGCAGTAGTTGTTGGTAACTTACCCTTTCAACCATCACTGAATACCCCTATCTTTACCGGAAAATCAGATTTAAACCCGGATTATGAGCAGTTTCATTGTTTCTGCCCGCAAGTACCGCCCGCAGCGTTTCGAAGACGTGGTCGGTCAGCAGCATGTCGCCGGCACCCTGAAAAATGCGCTGGCCACTGACCATGTGGCACACGCATTCCTGTTCACGGGTCCGCGCGGAGTGGGCAAAACGACCTGTGCCCGTATCCTGGCCAAAATCCTGAACTGCGAAAACCGGACCCCCGACCATGAAGCCTGTAACGAGTGCTCCTCGTGCAGGGCGTTCAATGAAAATGCCTCCTTCAATATTATAGAGCTCGACGCTGCTTCCAATAACTCCGTGGAGCACATACGGGCACTCACCGAACAGGTGCGCTTCCAGCCCCAGCAGGGCCGGTACAAGGTGTTCATCATTGACGAGGTGCACATGCTCTCCAATCAGGCGTTCAACGCTTTCCTGAAAACACTGGAAGAGCCACCCCCGTATGCCATTTTCATCCTGGCAACCACGGAGAAACACAAAATCATCCCCACGATTCTATCCCGGTGTCAGATTTTTGACTTCCGACGTATCACGGTGGGCGATATGGTGAATCACCTGAAGGCAATCTGTGCCAAAGAGGGCCTGCAGGCCGACGATGATGCGCTTCACATCATCGGACAAAAAGCCGACGGGGCTCTGCGCGATGCGCTCTCTATTTTCGATCGTATTACTGCCGGCGCCGCAGGTGGTCGTATCACCTATGAGGCGGTAATCGGAAATCTGAATGTACTCGACTACGATTACTATTTCCAGATAACCGACGCACTGCTCGCCGAAGACGCCTCCGCTATCCTGAATCTGTTCGACCAGATTCTGCGCAAAGGATTTGAACCGGATATCTTTATTAACGGACTGGCAGAACATCTTCGCAATATCCTCGTGTGCAAAGACGCCGCCACGCTGAACCTGCTGGAAGCCGGCGAGGTGCTGAAGGATCGCTACCGAAAACAGGCAGCTATCGCCCCGGCCACCTTTATCCTGACCGCACTTAATCTGTGTAATGAGTGCGATATACACTTCAAAACTGCCCGCAACAAACGGCTGCACGTGGAGATGGCACTGCTCAAAATGTGCTACATCAACCGTATGGTGAAAGCCGGCGGACAGGAAAAAAAAACTCCTGACCTGAACGGGAACGGATCCGGATACACTTCTTCTGCCGTACAGGCGCCCGCACGACCTGCCTCACCCCCGCCCGCGAACGGGAATGCCACCGAACTGAGCCGCGATGCATTCGATGCCATCACCACGGAAGTGAAACTAGGTCTCAGAAAATCTGAGTCGGTGTCCCTGCGCCTCGATGCCTATGAAAGTGCCGTGGAACTCGAAGAGGCCCGGAATGCCACCATGACAAGCCGGCTCTCGCTGGAAAATGCCCGCAACGAATGGAAACTGTACGCAGAATCCATTGACTCAAGGCTCGCCCGGATCTCGCTCAACAACGCGGAACTGACGCTGAACGGGAAAACTGTCACAGCAACTGTCGGGTCGCTGATAGATCAGAACAACCTGAAAGCGGAACTGCTCAAGGTTACCGATGTGCTCAGAAGTCGCCTCAACGACCGCGAAATAATTCTCGAAGTGCGCCTCGACGAGCAGAAGGCCGTCACGCAGTCGGTAACCCGTCCCGCACGACCGCTCACCGCCCGCGAGAAACTGGATAAAATGCGGGAAACCAATCCCCTGATTGACGATCTGATCAGGACGTTCGACCTGAAACCGGATGATTAAGCCATGCGCACCCGGATATACCGATGGTTACTGCCCTGTCTTCTTCTCTGCCACCTCTGTGGCAAAGCGCAGAATATAGCCCTCGAATTCCGCGTTGCCCCCTCGGAAAGAGGCAATTTCAGCGGCGCAATCAGCGATTTCAAGGTAAGGGCTCCACGGCCCGCTGAGCAGGGTGCCGTTTTTGTGCTCAGTCCGCCCGTTACGCTCGACTCGCTCTGTCGCGCACTCATAGCGCACCTGCGCGAGCGGTCGTACCTCGCCGCTTCCATTGACAGTCTGCAGCCCGATGGAACCGATCACTGGGTTGGTCAACTGCATCTGGGCCCGCCCATGCGCTGGGTAAGGGTTCGACCCGCCAACGAGATCAGTGCATTCTGGCTCTTCAACTCGGGCTACAGGAACTATCCGCTGGAAAATATGCCCTTGCGGTATGATGCACTGCTCGCACTGGAAAAAACAGTGCTGCAAACGGCTGAAAATAACGGATACCCCTTTGCAACGGTCCGGCTGGACAGTCTCATGATCAATCCGGAAGGAGAGGCCTCCGCGCTGCTGCTCGTTGACCCGAAAAGATATATTTCATTCAGGGGACTGAAAATCAATGGAGATATCCAGTTGCCCGCCTACTTCCTGCCCAATTACCTCGGACTGAAACCAGGTAACCCGTACAGCAGAGACCGGCTGCTGCGCCTGAAAGATCAGCTCAATTCACTGCTTTTTATCGAAAGTACAGCCAACCCCACAGTTACTTTCGCAGGGAATGATGCAACGGTCAATTTGTTTTTACAGAAAAAAAAGGCCAGCAGGTTCGACTTTATCATCGGAATACTGCCACAGCCGCAGGATGCCGGACAGGTGCTGCTCACAGGGTCCCTGAATGCCGCATTTCAGAATGCGCTCAGTCTGGGTGAACGCTTTTCCATTGAGCTCGACCGCCTGCGCCCCGAAACCCAGAAACTGGATGTGCAGGGGAGTGTGCCCTACCTGTTCGGAACGGTGTTCGGAGCCGACGGGAAACTGAATATTTTCAAGCGCGACAGTACCTGGGTGGACACACACGGAGAGTTGGGTGCCCAGTATCTGCTCTCTCAGGGCAACTACTTCAGGTTTTTCTGGGAAAACCGCTCGGCTGCGCTCCTCAAAATTGATACCGCCAGTATTATTTCCACCAAACGCCTCCCTGCCAACCTCGATCTGAGCCAGAACGGCTTCGGTCTTGAATCGGCCTTTTCACGGCTCGACTACCGGTTCAATCCCCGGAAAGGGTGGCTCTTCAACCTGAAAGGCTCGGCAGGTTTCAATCAGGTGCTCCGGAACAGCGTCATCGAAGGACTCACTGACCCCAAAAATCCGGAATACCGGTTCTCTGTATTGTACGACTCCCTTTCCCGGCGGTCCAGCCGCTTCAGACTGGAAACCAGGGCGGAATGTTACATACCCGTTTTTACCAGAAGTACAGTCAAACTCAGCTTCCGCGGCGGCGGAATATTCTCCAGCGATCCTGTTTTTGGCAACGAACAGTATCGCGTAGGCGGTAACAAATTACTCAGGGGATTTAATGAGGAAAGTCTGCAGGCAACCCGTTTTGCCGTGGCCACAGCCGAGTGGCGCCTGCTTATCGGCAGAAACTCGTTCATGGGCGTGTTCACCGACTGGGGCTACATAGAAAACATCACCTCCCGAACCAGAATATTCCTGCGCCCGGCTGGAATAGGTGCAGGCCTGAATTTTGAAACACCCACCGGGATCTTCGGTATCAATGTGGCGGCCGGACGGCCCGATACCGGCGAGGCTTTCGACTTCAGAGCCCTGAAATTTCACCTCGGTTACGTCAGTCTGATCTGACAGGGTATGGACTAAAAAAAGAGATGCCGCGGCACACTTTTGTGCCGCAGCGCCTTTCCCTTATATTAACCTCATGAAAGATAGTTCAGACTATGTCAACGAGACTGAGTTGGTGTTGCTCTTCAGATTGATTATCTCGCTCATTGACAATGCAAAGGTGCGGCGGTTTACCCCCCTGCGAAAGGACGTAAAATCGAAAATTCTCGCCCGGTTGTTTTTGTGGTTTTTATTGCTAAAAATTGCTTAAATTGTTGAAAATGAATATTTTGTAATTAATAAAAACAGGCTGGAAAGGCTGTTTTTGCCATGTTAATATATGTTTTATTTTTAATTTGAATGGTTTTTTCGCAGCTTGTTTATGCCGAAAAACTCTTTCTGGCAGCGAACTTCCGCTATCTTTTTACCTTTCGCAGCAAATTTCAGGCGCTCATGCAGTTTCAGGACAAGCCCCGTTCCCGTTGTATTTACCGTGCGACAAAGTGGATGCTTCCCGTTGTCGTTCTCTTTTCCCTGTTTTCCTGCAGCGCCCCGCCGCCGCCCCGGATTCTGATTTTTTCGCGCACCAACGGCTACCGGCACGAAAGCATAGAACCCGGCAGGGATGTGCTGGTCAGACTGTGCCGCGAAAACGGCATCTGGACCGATACGACTGAAAACCCCGTTTATTTCAACGAACGAAACCTGAAACGATATGCCGCTGTCGTTTTTCTGAATACCAATGGTGAGGTGCTCAATCCCGCACAGGAGGCCGATTTTGAACGCTATATTCAGGCCGGCGGTGGCTATGCCGGTGTGCACTCTGCTTCCGGCACCGAGTATACCTGGAAATGGTACGGTGGACTGGTGGGAGCCTATTTCAAAGATCATCCAGCCATTCAGGAACTGAAATTGCAGGCCGCCGATTGTAATCATTCCGCCACGGAAATGCTGCATTGTACGGAATGGCCCTGGAAGGAGGAGCCATATAATTTCAGAAGTTATGAGCCGGACCTTCATACGCTCCTGACGGTTGATAACCGCACCTACAAGGGTGGCAACTGTCCGGCCGGAGCCGACTCCACCGCGCGCCCGCTCGCATGGTGCCATGAATACGACGGCGGGAGGGCATTTTACACGGCCCTCGGACATATACCGGAGGCGTACAACGACAGTATTTTTCAGCAGCACCTGCTCGGCGGCATCCGTTACGCCATCGGGGAGCAGAAGTCGCTTGACTACAGCCGGTGCCGCTCGAAGCGCGTACCGGATCAGAGCCGCTTTGAAAAGACGGTCATCGCCGATAATCTGTCGGAACCCATGGAAATAGCGGAGCTGCCCGACGGGAAAATTTTGCTCATAGAGCGGCACGGACAAATCAAACTGTACAATCCTGGCACTGGTCTTCTGCGTACAGTTATCAAATTACCAGTCTATTCCGAGATGGGCGACGGCCTGATCGGACTGGCAGTTGATCCGCACTGGAACGACAACCACTGGATTTATCTGTACTATTCTTCATCCGCCGACTCGCTGAACCAGCTCTCAAGATTTGTTTTCAGGGGTGATACCCTCGACCGGAATTCTGAAAAAGTGATACTGACCATCCCTGTCGGGCGTAAAAACTGCTTTCACGCTGCAGGCAGCATGACCTTCGACGCAGCAGGCAATCTGTTTCTGGCAACGGGCGACAATACCAGTCCATTCGCTTCCGATGGATATGCGCCCATTGACGAACAGCAGGGCCGGGCAGCATTCGATGCGCAGCGGAGCTCGGGCAATACTGCCGATTTGCGGGGAAAAATACTGCGCATTCGTCCGCTCAACGACGGCACTTATATCTGTCCGGCCGGTAACCTGTTCAATGACCGCGATCAGCATATCAGACCAGGGCATCAGTTTGGAGTCAAACATCCTGCTATTTATGTGATGGGATGCCGAAATCCGTTCCGCATCAGTTTCGACGACCGGCGGGGCTTCCTCTACTGGGGTGATATTGGTCCTGATGCCGGCGAGGCAAAAGCAGAGAGAGGTCCGCTCGGTCACGACGAGATCAACCGCGCCCGGGCGGCGGGTAACTTCGGCTGGCCTTATTTTATTGCCGACAATCAGGCGTATCCTGATTACGACTATGCCGCCCGAACGGCAGGGCCGGCGTTTGATCCGGCGGCGCCCCTTAACCTGTCGCCCAACAACACCGGTGCCCGGGAGCTGCCCCCGGCACAACCCGCCTTTATATGGTATCCCTATGGAAAAAACAGGGATTTCCCTATTACGGGCACCGGAGGCCGGAACGCCATGGCCGGACCGGTGTACTACGCCGATCAGTACCCGGCAGCTACCCGTTTCCCGGAGTATTACGATGGCAAGCTCGTCATCTACGACTGGATGCGCAACTGGCTGATGGCCGTAACACTCGACAGTGCCGGCAACTTCTACCGGCTCGAGCCCTTCGCCGACTCCGTCAGGATATCGAGGCCTATGGACATGTTTTTCAGCAAAAACGGGTCATTGTGGCTGATTGAGTACGGGACACGCTGGTACTCTGCCAACGAGGATGCCCGTCTGAGCCGGATTGATTATGTGCGCGGTAACCGCAAGCCCCTCGCCGGAATGAAGGCAAGTCGCACAGAGGCCGGAGTGCCCGCCACAATTGCCTTTGATTTCGACGGCACATTGGTGCCCGACGGCGGACCGGTCACCTGCGAACTGGACTTTGGCGACGGAGAAAAGAGCACATTCAGGTACACCCAAAAAATTCCCGACCGACAACCAATTCTCGGGCGTGCGCGCAAGACGGCGGGTGATACCATTCCCGGTATTGTACATGCCTATCGCAGGCCTGGCACTTTCACCGCTGTGCTGACCGTCAGGAACAGCGAAGGTGCGGAGGGCCGGAAAAGTGTTGAGTTACATATTGGCAACGAACCGCCGGTGGTGACATGGGATCTGGGCGGCAGGAACGGCAGCTTTTATGATCCGGGTGATACGCTTTTTTATCATATTATGGTGAGCGACCGCGAAGACGGAGATCCGGGGAGCGGAATAGATCCGATGACGGTGAGTACATCGCTCGACTTTTACGAAAATGGTATCAATCCGGTGAATATACGCAGATCGCAGTCGGGTATGGCTTCCTCGGAGAAATACCTCGCTGGCAGGCAGCTGGTGGA
>CAIYFY010000016.1 GCA_903925535.1 uncultured Bacteroidota bacterium
CGCCCTGATGGAAACAATTCCAGTGTTGATGAAATCGTTTGCCCGACGTGGCCCTTATGACGACCTGCTGGAGGCTACCGAGTACAGGGTTTACATAATGAAGCAAAAGGAGATTTCTGATTTTAACAGCGATCTCAATGTCAGTCTGGAACTGTATGAGGTGCGGAGCCAGGCCCGTTTGGAGATAGAAAAGCGAATGCTGCAGGACACCCTAAACATGCAAGCGGTTCAGCATTTGGCGCCCGACAAGCTGAATGAAGCGCGCATACTGGTTGCTGAGGAGACAATCAACGAGTGGAAGAACAGACAACTGCGAAAAGATTTTGATGACCGTAGAAGGGCCTGAGAGAGGTTTTGTCACGGCATAAACCAGAGGGAGGGACGAACATGACACCCACCATTTTTCTTTCTTACGTGCGAGAAAACCAGGCGCTGGCACAGCGTCTTAAACAGGATTTGATGGTTCGCGGAGCGAAAGTCTGGCTGGACACGCATGATTTGAAGCCAGGCGTTCTCTGGAAGCATGAGATCCAAAAGGCGATCAAAAACTACGATTATTTCCTTGCTTGTTTTTCGGCGGAATCACAGGCGCGGATGCGAACATGGATGAACGAAGAATTGCTTCTGGCTATCGGTGAACTCCGGCTGCGACCGATTGATAGTGCCTGGTTTATTCCGGTGAAATTTTCACCTTGTGACATTCCTGAGTATCCAATTGGCCCTGGTGAAACGCTTGGCGCTCTACAGCACGTGGAACTATACGACGATTGGGAAGCCGGTGTTAAGCGTATTGCCATATCTGTCGGGCTGGTGCAGGGGCCCGAACAGGTCCTGCCTGAAACAGGCCCCAGCGGACCTCTTGCTTCCGGAATAACACCACCTGAGGATTACCTGGAGGCGGAAATCGGTGAAATATCTACTCGTGGCAATGTTGACTTGGTTAATGTGGAAGCGCGCTCGCCCGAGACGCCAGACAACATCACAGCAAAAACCTCGTTGAAGATCAGAAAAATCAGCGGATCAAATATCAGAATCACTAATCGCAGATCCTGACCGCTTTTGCGGGATCGGGGGGCACGAAACGCTATCGGGAGTACGCGCATGGAAAAAAAGAATCTGACATCACAACAAAATCTCGTCAGGGACCACGAAGGGCTTGACTCGCTGCCCGGCTATGTACTCGTCGTATACGAAAAACTCGATGGGGGCGGGTCTATTTTTCACCGGCTGGTCAATCCGGGAGAAAGGTTTCAGCCACGCATCAAAATCCCTTTTCTGAGTTCACAGCAGAAATATTTTGCCGTTGCTGTCAACCAGTCGGTAGTCAGATTTACGTTTGAAAAAACAATCGGGATGGATGATGCACTTCACAAATTTACCTTGATCTGTCACCTGAGCTGCCGCGTCTCAGATCCTAAGAAAATTTCTGAACTGCGAGATCAGGATCCCCTCTGGCAACTACAGGAAGAAATCAATCAGGTCGTGGGCCGTGGCATTGCGCAACGGGATTGGGAAATGGTCAGGGATCGGTTTCGTGATCTCGAAATGAGGATTCTCGATGGAACGAAAGTCAGGTTGCGGCAGTATGCCGCGACCCTAGGTCTGGACATCCTTACCCTCGAGCTTGATCGGACGCTCCCTGACAATGAAATTGAAATCGAACGCGCGCGCATTAACGCCGAGAAGGCGAAAAAGAAGCTGGAAATTGAAAATGATGAAAGCCGTCACCGTGAACTGCTGTACCGAGATCGCGATAAAGACCGGAAGATACGGGGGATTGATGACACCTATACAGTCAGGGAAAAGGAGCTTGATAAAAAACTTGAA
>CAIYFY010000017.1 GCA_903925535.1 uncultured Bacteroidota bacterium
TCCATCAAGCTGAAGATTTTATCAATTTTCCCTCTGAATACGCGGTCGGGATAAGAGATAGTCGTGACCTGGGCATCATAGCCGACCTTAATGTTCGGAATATCCGATTCATATACGTTGGCCATAACCCAGACATCTTCTATACTGCCCACTACAAAGGCAGGCGTGATGTCTTCTGTGCGCAGTTCCATATTCAGTGCAATATTTTTCTGGACTACCACACCGGAAACCGGCGACTTGATAGGGTACACCGCCCCTGCCCCTGCTCCGTACATGTCGAGCACATCCCGAATCCGCTTCGTCTCGCCGGAAGTTGTTTCGAGTGATTTCTTCGCTTCGAGAAGCTCCAGTTCAGAGATAATGCCCGATTTGTAGAGTTCTTCGGCTACTTTTAACTTTTTCTCTGCTGACTGCAGCTGCGCCTCTGCTTCCACCCCCTCTTTCGTAAATCCCGCAATTTCAGGGCTGCGGATGATAGCCATGATTTGTCCTTTGCGCACATAATCCCCCAGTTCGACATAGAGTTCTTTGACAAAACCACCGGCGAGGGGAAATACTTTGGCCACTTTATCTTCGTCAAAACTGATTTTCCCCGTCAATAAAAGCTCGCGCTCAACGGTCCGGACAGATGTCGTATCCAGCTCCAGCTCGCTGGCCAGTGTCTCGGAAAGCTGGAAGCCGGCAGCTTGTACTTGCTTTTTCTCCTTTTTGGAGCAAGCCGGCAGGATGAGTAGTACAGACAAGAATACCATTGTGTACTTCATAGATTCGATTGTTTTTCAGGAATTAATAGAAGAAACCTACTTGAAAGCCGTATGCCCTGTACCGCCCTGCCGCATCGCCAAAAACCGCAGCATCTCGATACACGTTGTTCAGCCCTTGATGGAAAAAGAATTGGAACTGGAAGAGCGTAGTATTGCCCGCATTCACATCCACGCCAAAGGAAGACATCAGGTGGGTGCCGAACCGATAATATAAATCCGCTTGTTTCTGTATGTCGTGAAAGCCATCTTCCACGCTATGCCAAATGCGGGTGGATTGCGTGTTGTACGACAGAGCGGCACCCAGACGACCTGAAAATCGCATTCCGGTCTGGCCCAGAGCCGGACCGCGATAGCACAAATATACAGGTAGGTCCAGACCGTGAAATCGGATGCGCTCGCGGTTGGTGGAATCGGCGTCTCCCAGCTCTTTTACGTAGTCCGGATTTTTTATACCGGCCCCTTTTTGCTGGTATCCGAACCCGATCCCCAGGCCGATGCGTTCTTTCAAAAAGTATTCGCCCTGGATAAGCCCACTGACACTGGGCTTGCTGAAATACGTCTCGGGAAGATTCTTTCCGCCAATTTTCGTCCAGTTGCTTTGGAAAGAACCGCCAACCAGCCATTGTTTTTGAAACAGGCCCGCAGATGGACCCTGCGCTGTTTCCTGCCCTGCAGCGGATACTGCACACAACAGTACAGCGATGAATATGGATAACTTTGCTTTCATCTTCGGCCTTATTTTATAGCGTTGATACCTACTGAAAAATTCAAATAATCCACCGACAGCAGGTACTGGTGCAGCAAGTCGGTGTACTGCATTTTATTTTGGATATAAATCCTCTGTAAATCAATATATTCTAATAAGCTAATATTCCTCTTGGTGTAGTTTTTGCTCGCGTTGTCGTTCATATCTTCCATGAGCGATTGTAGAGAAGAGGTGTAATTCGCCAGGCATTTTTTGGTTTCCAACAACTTGTAGTACGACGCTGCCACTTCGTTCAGCAGAGCGTTGTGCTGTTGTTCTTTTTGTGTTTCCGCTTTTTTGACTTGTATCTCTGCGGTTTTGATATTGCCGGTATTGCGGTTAAACAAAGGCATTTCAAAGCCAAGTTCCAGGCCGCTATAGGGACGTACGTAGTTACTACCCTTGTCCTTGGGCTGGTATCCAAACGTCAGATCGGGATACGCCAGCGAGCGCTGTAGCTTGAGGTTGGTCTGCTGGTATTGGATATTCTTCTGGGCGAGGAGGTAGTCGGTCCTGTTTTGCAGGCCAAGGGAAAAAAGGGAGTCGAGCGAGGGCTCTGCCTGGAAGGGCATCCTTTCTTTGGCCACTATATAAACATCCGGTCTAAGATTGAGCAAAACGCGCAGTTGCGACATCGCCTCCAGGATTTCATTGTAGTTCCCAAGTGCCTCGGTCTGAAGCGCAATCTGCTCTGAACGCAAGCGAATCACCTCATTGGCAGCGATGGCGCCTACCTGAAGCTGATTTTCCCCTGCCTCGATAACCTGCCGGTAGCGCTCCAGAACCTGTTCGTAAATCAGCTGCTTTTGCTGTAAGTTCGACAGGGTGTGGTACTGCTGGTTGAGCGAAAGCATCAGGGAGCGCATCACGTCGCGGAGCATCAACTTGTTCAACTCTGAGTTGACCTTCGCAAGCTTAACCGTATTGGTATGCTTGCCGGCAATGGAAAATACCAGGTCCACCTGGATTAAAAACTGGTTCTTGTAGTTGAAATACTGATTCAACTCGACGCTGTACATGTCCTGGTTCCA
>CAIYFY010000018.1 GCA_903925535.1 uncultured Bacteroidota bacterium
AGTACAGGCCTGTCTTGACATATCTCTTCAAATGACAATACAAACATCCACTTTTAACCAGGAAGATCAGGATAATCAGAGCGTAAACTTTTCAGATTATCTTTTTTTACTGCTGCATTACTGGTATTGGCTCGTGCTTGGCCTCGTAATTGCTCTATCAGCTGTCTATGTGCGGCTGAGATATACCACGCCGATTTACAAGGTTTCATCAAAAATACTGCTCAAAGATCCAAACAGCAGCGGCCCCCTGAGTCAGGAAGCCATACTGGGTTCTCTCGGCTATCAAACCAAAACCAATGCCGACAATCAGCTGCAGGTACTTCAGTCTGCCAACCTGATGGAAAGAGTAGTTGATACACTGAACCTGGATGTTACCTTTATCAGTGAAGGTCGTATCCGAAGTTCCGAGGATTATGGGTGTATGCGTTTGCTCCAGACCGACAGCCTGAAACAAAAACCGGTGACCATTCAAATTAATGTGCTGGATCAATACCGCTTTCTGTGTTACAGAGACAATGAGAAAAAAATGGCAGATACCCTGTTATTCGGCGACAGGTTTCTGTTCGACTCCATGTCTTTCAGATTGATTCCCCTCCGCCATGTATCGGATGGCCCCATGCGTATCTCCCGGTCAGCCACAGATGTGGTAGCAGGTCAAATTATTAAAAGGCTGACAGTTGAGAAGGACAAAAAGAGTGACGCTATTTTTCTGAGTTTACAGGATCCGGTACCTGAGAAAGCAAGTGACATACTGAACACATTGGTCAGGGAGTATAACGCCAGTGTCATTGAGGAAAAAAATCTTGCGGGCAACAAAACACTCGATTTCATTGATGAACGCCTGTCATACATCGCCAAAGAGCTTTACGATGTCGAGGCAGATGTGGAAAAATTCAAGACTGATAACAAACTTTCCACCGGAGCAGAAGAGACTGCAGGTCTGTTCGTAACCAAATTGACCACGCTGGATGCCAACCTGCAGGAACTGGAGTTGCAGCAGGCTTTGCTCGACAATGTTCGCGGTATCATAAGCGATGCTGAAACACAATACAAACCACTGCCCGGTAACTCATCCATAATGGGCAGTACGGTGGGGACCTCCATAGAAAAATACAACGAACTTCTGTTCAAGCGGGAAAATTTGCTGGAGGCGGCCACCACAGATAACCCCGCTGTGGCCACGTACGAGGAGCAATTGCGCTATTTGAGAGAAACCATGCGTATTGCACTCGCCAATGCACAGCAGGAACTGAATACACGAAGGCTGCAGATTCAGAAACAGATATCGCCCATAGAAAGGCAGATCAGTGCAGTACCGCGCAATGAAAGGGAACTGCTTCAGATTATGCGTCAGCAGAAAATCAAGGAAACACTTTTTCTATTTCTGCTCGAAAAAAGAGAAGAGACTGCGCTCACCGTGGCAGCCCAGACATCTGATGCCCGTCCGCTGGCACAACCTTTGAACGAGGGGCCGGTATTTCCAAAGCCTTCCCAGGACTACGCACTTGCATTTGTACTGGGGCTCGGACTTCCGGCCGGCGTTATCATTCTCAGAAAAGCATTTGATAACAAAATTTACACCCGTAATGATATAGCAGCCATATCAGATATGCCGTTTCTCGGCATGATAGGCATGCCCACAAAAGGAGGCGAGGATTCGCATATTGTAGTTAAAAAAGGAAGTCGCTCCTCGGTTTCCGAAATGTTCAGACTGCTGCGCACAAACCTTTCTTTCAATGCCGCAGGATCTAAAGACCAGGTATTGCTGGTTACTTCCAGTGTGAGTGGAGAGGGCAAGACGTTTATTACGGTGAACCTGGGCATTACGCAGGCACTCGCAGGTAAAAAAGTGTTGCTGGTAGGTATGGATCTGCGCAAACCAAAAATGGTGAAGTACCTCACCGGGCAACCTGAAACCAAGGGTGTTACCAATTTCCTGGTAGATCAGAAACAGGAACTTGTATCTTTGATTCGGCAAATGCCCGGCTATGACGGCAATCTCAGTTTTCTTGGTTGCGGCCCCACGCCGCCCAATCCCTCGGAGTTGTTGCTGCAGGACAGAACCCGTGAGCTGTTTGAACAGATGCGTGCGATGTTTGACTATGTTATCGTGGATACAGCCCCGCTCGGACTGGTAACTGACTCGCTGTTGCTCAAGGACTATGTGGATCAAACGCTGATTGTCACACGTTTTAATGTAAGTCGCAAGCCTTTCATCAAAATGATGGACGAACTGTATAAAAACGGTAAAATGATGCGTCCGGGGCTGGTATTAAACGGCGTGAAAAAATCTGGTGGCTACGGCTACGGTTATGGCTATGGTTATGGCTATGGCTACGGATATGGCTACGGATATGGCTACGGATATTACGATGATGATAACGAACGCAAGAGGAAAACTGGTAAATAGTGCATGTTGCTGCTACCAATACAGTGTCTCATTTCCACGTACCGGGATAAAAACTAAAAATGAACCACGAGCAAGCAGAAAAAGAGTGGGATCTGGTTATTTCAGCCAATAACCGGCTGTTTTCGCTGAATCTGAGAGAAATATGGCGCTATCGCGACCTGTTGGTATTATTTGTAAAGCGAGATTTTGTAGCCCAATACAAGCAGACCATACTTGGTCCGTTGTGGCACTTTATCAGTCCCATTTTTACCACACTGACATACACCCTGATTTTCGGCAACATTGCCAAACTGTCCACAGATGGAACGCCTCAACTGGTATTTTACATGTGTGGTATCACAATTTGGAATTTTTTCTCTCAAACACTTACAGGCA
>CAIYFY010000019.1 GCA_903925535.1 uncultured Bacteroidota bacterium
CAATCCGTCGAATACCAGCGTGGATCAGGTGGATTTCACCGACCAGAGCACCGTACCTGTGAGTGGTTACGTACGCTTTGACGGTACAGACTGCTACCAGGCGGGCGTGGAAATTCTGGTGAATGGCAAACGCGCTTCGCCTCCTGTATTCACCGATTCGGATGGATATTTCTCCATTGAATTTGAGCCGGGTGCTTCGGCACAACTTACGCCTGTTTTCAAGACACACACCTATTATCCGGCCTTCTGGGAGATAGACAACATTGCCTCGCCGGTAGCGGGCGTATTGTTCCGAAATCAGGTCAAGCGCCATATTCAGGGCCAGATGGCGGGTAATGCGATCTGTCGCAAGAGCGTGATACCGGAGGGTGCCATTGTGAAAGTCAAAGTAGAAACATTTGACGGTTGCTATTACAAGGAACAGCAGCTTACCGAGGCCAATGGCAAGTTCAAGTTCGACAAGCTGCCGCCGCTTCCGTTCACCGTTGCCGTGACGGAGCACTCCAACAACATCATTTACAACTATTTCCAGTTGCAGGGCGGCAAGGAAGTTGACCTGACGGATGTGAGTGATACAACAGATTTCATTTACTATTCCCAGCCCCAGATTGAATTGTCGGTGCTGGATACCAACGATTGCGGGCAACAGATGTTGCAGCAGGGTAGTGCGTACTCCACCGATATCCAGGTGTATCAGCCATACGACGGGGGGCGCTGCTATCTGGATACGGCCATGCTGACAATTGACAACCAGATTGCAGACATGGCATCATTTGACACGCTGATGACCACGGGCAAGCTGAAACACAAGTTCAAGGCCAGCTTTCCGAATATAGCTTCACCGTACACCAAAACGCTGACTATTGCTGCAGAGGCCAATACCATACAGAACTCGATTTCCACGACAGCGGTAGTATTGGGTCAGCGACCGAGAGCGGTGAACTTTACCTCTACTTCACCGTCCATACCCTTGATGATATTGCGAGATCCACCCGGTGACGGGTCGAATGCAACGATATCCAAGGGTACGACAGTGTGTAACGGATGGGGAGTGGGAACTACGCTTGCGACTAAGCTGAGTACCGGAATCAAGCTGAGTCTGGGTACCGAAACGGTGGTTTCTGCGGGTGTAGGTGCGGAGGTGGAAACCAAGACCGAACTCAAGAATGAGCTTGAGCTGGGTATGAGTATTACCACCAAAGGCAACTTTAACACGTCCGGAGAGGTTTGCCTCACCGCCAACGAGACGATTTCTACATCCGGTGATGGTGTATTACAGGGTGAGGATGCAGACGTATTTGTAGGAGGAGCGCTTAATTTGTTGTTTGGTATCACCGACGATCTGCGTTTTGACACACCAACCTGCGAATATAAAATCAAGCCTGATCTGGTGGTATTTCCTGACAAGTTTGCTTCTACATTCCTGTATTCGGGCTATCAGATCAAAAAGGTGGTCATTCCCAATCTGGAATTCATCGGAGATACGGTGTCAGCCAATCAGTGGCGCGATATCCTGCAGCGGAACCGCGACCTGAAAGCGGCGGCAGTTTTCGAGAGAAACCTGACGTTTGATGCGGGTGTTTCGTACGAGAATTCTTCCACTATCGAGAATACCAAGAGTATGTCCTACGGTTTCGGAGTGGATATTTCTGCCAATATCGGCGCTGATCTGGGCTTCTTCTTCAACGGTGCGGGCGCGTCCTTCAAAATGGGTATGCAGATTGATATGGGTGTTTCGACAGAGTTCAGTAACTCTCAGTCGAATTCCCAGACAGTCGGATACACACTTGCTGATGACGATGTCAAGGATGTGTTCACCCTTGATGTACTGCAGGACAGGGTATATGGTACACCTGTCTTTAAAACGATCTCCGGTAACTCTTCCTGTCCTTACGAGGAGAAAACAGTGCCACGCGATGGACTTACACTGACTGTTGACAGGACTATCGCCACCAACGTACTGGAGAATGACGTGGCGGTCTTCAAGTTCAATGTGGGGAATATCAGCGAAACGGATGAATGGCGTTATTATACGCTGGCGCTGTCCAACAGTACCAATCCCGACGGAGCAGTGGTGAAGGTACAGGGTGAAAACAAATCCAGTGGAACCTTCCTGGTTGCTCCCGGCCAGTCTCAGGAAGTAGTGGTCACTATTGGTCGTGGCCCCACCGCTTATGACTATGAAAATCTGAGCTTGTATGCTATCTCCGATTGCGAGGGCGCGCGTTATGATGCCCTGGGCAACGGGGATTGGCCACCCTATCCGTTCTGGAAGGAGATTTTGCTGGATGTTCACTTCCTGGAGCCCTGCAGTCCGATTGATATCGGTTTCCCGCTGCAAAACTGGGTAATGACACCGGCAGACGGTAATATCGTGTTCATTACACTCAACGAATTTAACCGGAATGATGCGGATCTGGAACTGATCCGGGTGCAATACCGCCGCAAAAACGGCGATGGTGCGTGGATTAACATCACGGAGGTACCCAAAGCGCAACTCGATAATGATGTGTTCAAGATTGTACAGTGGAATACAACAGGCTATCAGGACGGAGAGTATGAAATCCGGGCTGTTACGCAGTGTTTCGGCGGACAAAATGCCGGGGTTTCCACGGTTATCACAGGTCGTATCGAGCGCACTGCGCCGGAAATATTCGGCACTCCCGAGCCTTCCGACGGGGTACTCTCTGCGGGC
>CAIYFY010000020.1 GCA_903925535.1 uncultured Bacteroidota bacterium
GCATGGATTTGAAGAAACCGGGCAGCAATGTTGCAGCATTGCTGCCCGGGAATTGGGAAAAATCAATGCTGGACTGCGATTTTTTGGCGGGCCAATACGGCACCCTGGTCTTTCAGGGAGAGTACATAGAAGCCAGACGGGAAAGATGCTACAGAAATCGTGATACTGTTTTCATAGCCCACGTGAATACTCTGTATCAATCGACCGGTAGCCATATCGCAGAGTTCAAGTACTCTGTCCGTTGAATTTTCAGCGGCTTCGGGCAGCCCCACCTGCAGGTTGTAACCGACCGGGTTTGGCGATACTTGTAAGGCACCCGACAAGTTCGGTTTGACAGGCACCTGGCCGTTGCGTTGCGGATCCAGATCAGGCACTGTCGGCATAAAAGTGATACCCTTGAGGATACCTAAAAGCGTCTGTGCATATCCCGCTTCCGGGCTCGATGATTCGGCAATACTGGTTAGCACTGCCTCCTGGCTACTGTTCAAATTGAACCCGGGCATGCTTAGCCTGGCTACATTAATTCCTTGCGTCTGAACAAAATATTGATCGTCAACAGTGTTCTGTGAAAATGATTGGAGCAACGCACCGGCGGCACTGAACTGCGATTGTTCCAGCTTTGCACCCACCATGCGCCGTCGGTTGGCAGAGTTCATATCCTCGTTGAGAAGGGTTTCGACCTCGCTCCAGTTACTGGTTGCCAAATACTCCCCGATCAACATATCTGTGATATATTCACGCTGAGTTACCAAACTTTGAATTTCTCCGGCAAGGGCTGTTGATGGCGCCACAGCATATTGTGCCGTTTTTTGAGCAATTTGCATACGAACATTATCGAGGCATGGTTTAGTAGCACACGGCTCAGAGGGTGGCGGCGGAGCAGGCGCAATGCAATTAGGCATCTCAAACCCATCAGACTGATAATTGTTAAAATTATTTTGCGGTATACACTGGTCGTTGCTGGCGCACTTCGGTTTCAATCTTGTGTTTATTGCCGGATCAGGGTGGAAGTAGAAAAACAGGATGGTGTTGTTATTGGGCAATATGGTGCTTGTTTTGATGTTTTCCAGTTTGCCGGCAGAAAAATAATTGTACCGCGCATCGCCAAAAGAACCTTGAGACATTTGAATTGCCCCGGGATTGTTCGCAGGCCCTTCAAGAAACAAGTCATGAAAATTCGTCGCAAAATCCTCCTGGCGGAATAAAAAGCCGGTATTTTTTCCAACAATGTTGGTGCCTACAATATTCCCTTGATAGTAATTGCAAAGATTATAATTGAAATTCTCCCCTGTATTGTCAAACTGATTGCCGGCAGTGGGGGAGGCAAAATAGTTGTCGGTTTGCCTGCTCTGTGTGGTTCCGTTAATGGCTACGTCAAAGTTAATATTTTCGAAATCATTGCTAAAGATTTCAACCCTTGAGTTGGCAGTTGCCCTGATACCCACAACATTGTCTTCAAATTTGTTGCGGTCGTCCCCAATCAAGCCGAGCACGCCCACTTTAATTTGACCACTGATCGGCGATGAAGCTCCAGAAAGTATAGCGATCTCCGAGCCGCTGAACCGGTTTTTCTTTTTTACGTTAAATATGGCATCCCATGAACGAATGCCATTGGAAGCCATATTTTTTAACGTACATTGTTCGAAGACGATTCCATCCGTATCCCAAATGGATACGCCAGTATGCGATGAACCGGTGGAAGTTCGTTCAAAAAGCACGTTTGTAAATTTGCTGTTGTTTGGAAAGTCATATTTTATGAACTCTGCTCCTTTACGGCAATCCCGGAAAGTAAAGTTTGTGGCTTGTATAACTGCCCCCCGAAACTCCGGTATATCCCAAATCGGATGTCCTTTGGCAGCAGTGCCGATTATGGCCCCTTCTATCATACCATTTCCTTTTAAAAGGACTACTCCTGCTTGATTAGACGA
>CAIYFY010000021.1 GCA_903925535.1 uncultured Bacteroidota bacterium
GAACTGCGTGGTATCGGGTATTTCAAGTCCGCGGTTTTTCAAAACGGCGCGCACTCCGGCATGGTTGGCCATAAAGGCGAATACGCGTGCATTCACCGCACCCGGCCTGCCGCTGCAGGCTCCGCAATCGTGCGCCCCGTGATGCGGATTGTTGGCACTGCTCGAACCGTGCGCGATGATGTAAAACACCGGTGCAAAATCGCGCACGGCACCGATACTCCTCAGCAACCCCTCTACCCTTGCAGCCATCTCCTCCACGGTGAATCCGATCTGAAGACCATTTTCTCTGTCGTCAGGATGCCGGTTCTCAATACTGAGTGTACTGTGGAAATCCATATGGGAATACGCATCAGAAATCGCCGGACTCATACGGGGCATGAACAGGTTCTGACAGGTACGAACCGCCGCATAATAGCCGAGTGTCAGGGCTGACAGGGCTCCACCCAGTACGGTATGCGACCGTTTGTGATACAGCAAATCGGCAGAATGAAGATCTTTTGCCCCCGTTTCTTTGATCAGATAGGCTGGTGTCACCGGCGCCGGACAAAGTTTTTCATAAAACTGTCCGCCCTCCGGCTGGAAGTAGAACTCCACACCGAAGAATCCCGGCGCACCAAGTGTCTCACTGCCCGGCACCACCTGTTCCACATATCTCCGGAGTGAACACTCCCGTTCATCTATGCAGAACAGCGCCTGAAATGGTTTGTCCGGGGCTCTTTCGGGCACACTCGCCTGCGAGATACCCGCCAGTACACTGTCGTAATAACTCCATTCAAAAGTATCCTGCCATAAACTGAGCACTTCCTGCAGCTCACTCCGTACGGAATCGGCAAACAGGCCGGAAGACGGCGGGGATACCCTGCTGCCCAGCGGTTGCCAGCCGGCGCCGAAGTGAAACTCCAGTGCGTCAAGCTCCAGCATCAACTCGAATACAATCAGCTCCCGAAGAGATATTTTCCTCGGATCAAGCAGTGTGCCCGGTGTATTCTCTGCTACAGATACAAAACCCGACCAGCCGTGGTGACTGAACTGCTGATCAAACAGATACTGTTCAAACAGAGCCTCGTTACCCACAACCTGCTCAAGCAGAGCCCTGACAGATGCTTCACCGGATAAAAACAGCTTTCGGGCTCGTTCTGTGCGGAACAAACTGACAAACCCGTTTTCCTCCATGGTTCTCAGGGTGGTCAGAAATCCCTGTCCGTCGGTAGGGAACCGGGAAACAGCAATTCCCTGATCCAGGTAACTGCTCAGGAGACGGAACAAAAACGGATGCACCATGTAGTCCATATCCAGACCAAATTCCGATTTCCAGCATGAGCGGACACTGTCGATGCGGGGCTGGCGACGGATATCATAATCCTCTTGCAACATTTTCCTCTTCCACCAGTCAGACTCATCGGTACCCTTTCGTTCCTTCAACACCCTGTCAATAATCTCCTCCCTGATTCTCCCGTTTGCATACAACCTGCGATAATCGTCAAGCTGCAGTGTTACCTGATACCCGAAAATATCCGATGCCCTGAAGATGGCATCGTAAAATTTCAGGTGCTGATACGCGTGCAATGAATTGTGGTGTATAAAATCCTTGAGCGCACCCTGCGAGGGCAGGTAGTGCGACAACTCGTGCAGCGCATGCTCTTCGTCGAAATGCGCACTCCCTGCATCAGCCCGGGAGTGCGTCAGCGTCCTTTCCATCATTCAGGTGTTAAAAGACGGTTACTGGACAGACACATGCGAGGGTACTGAATGTACACTGTATGCATCTTTGAAACCTGTCAGGTGAACGCGGATATTCTTTTCCACCGATCCTGTGTGCAGAAAATCTTTAATCAGTTGCTGTACATCGTAATCAATGTAGAACGTATCGGAAGCATCTATCTCCACCCTGCACCGCTCAGGCAACTGACTCAATGTCTGCTTGATGGCTGCCTTGTTCAGGAATGATACCTCCTGCGCAAGTTTGATCGTGATGGTTTCTCCGTCATGATATTCCTCTTTCCTGAAGAAATAGGCCAGTTTCAGATTGGCTCTGAGTATGTAAAACACACTCACTACCAGGCCGATAGCCACACCCTTCAACAGGTCGGTAAATACTACAGCCAATACAGTCACTATAAACGGAACAAACTGGTAACGGCCATTCTCCCACATGTGTCTGAATACTTTCGGACTGGCCAGTTTGAAGCCAATCATCAGTAACACAGCCGCCAGACTGGCCAGGGGTATTTTATTCAGTAATGCGGGAATACTCAGAACTGCAATCAGCAGGAAGACACCATGTGCAACTGTGGCTGTTTTGGTACGTCCTCCCGAATTGATATTGGCAGAAGTACGCACAATGACCGATGTCATCGGCAAACCTCCGATCAGTCCGCTGAGCATATTGCCCGCTCCCTGAGCAAATAACTCCGTATTGGTATTGGTGTATCGCTTCAGCGGATCCAGTTTGTCGGATGCTTCCACACACAACAGGGTTTCAATGCTGGACACAACGGCAATGGTAACGGCCACAATCCAGACGTCCGGCCTCATCATCGCACTGAAATCAGGGAAGGTAAACTGACTCCTGAATGCCTCCATGGAATCAGGTACGGGCAGATTGACCAGGTGATCCTGCTGTATGACCATATCGCTGCCTGTTGCCCTGAATATCTCGTTGATGGAAATTCCGGCCAGTACAGCGATCAGGGCCCCGGGAATTACCTTCAGATTTTTCAAAAAGGCAATTTTGTTGAATGCAATCAGAATGAGCAGCGATACGGCGGTGACTACTATGGCACCCGGGTGCGAATAGTTAATTGCATCTATTATGGCGGAAAAGGTATTGTGCCCCGTTCCCTTTTCTATGAAAAAGAAATCGCCCTCGTTGTCAACATCATAGCCAACGGCATGCGGCAACTGCTTCATAATGATAATCACACCGATCGCAGTGAGCATGCCCTCAATGACGTTCGAGGGAAAATAGTTGGAAATGGTGCCCGCCCGCGCAATACCGAGCAGAATCTGGATTAATCCTGCCAGCACTACCGCGGCCAGAAAATACTGGTATGAGCCCAGACTGCTGATGGCTGCCAGCACTATGGCTGTAAGTCCGGCTGCCGGACCCGTAACGCTCAGTTGTGAGTTGCTCAGCATGCCCACAACAATACCACCGATAACACCGGATATAATACCCGCAAACAGTGGGGCTCCGCTGGCCAGGGCAATACCCAGGCACAGGGGCAGGGCTACTAAAAAGACTACCAGGCCCGACTGTATGTCAGACCTGAAATATGATGTGTAAGATCGCATATTTGAGTGTACTTTGGTGGAATAACACTATGACTTTACCACCGAAATAATCCGGAGGGGGTGTCGTCGTGCAAAAAGGATGAAAAAAAATGCAGGTGTGCAACACCCGCGCTGGCACGGAGAGTCAGGTGAGCTCCGGAGGAACATCCACCAGCCCGGGAAGAAACTGGGAGGCAGGATGGGTGCTGCAAGGGAATACGAGTATAGCCGGGAGTATCTGCTCAACTCCCGGACCAATTAACACAGGGGGGGCCAATACACAGGTTTCTTTCTCTATCTCAACAAGACCCTCTTCCACAAGGTCCTCCATGACCGCACCGGTGAGCTGGCTGCGACATATTTCGTAGAAAGGAATAGCAGCAGGTATCACCACGCTGAGTGACATCACTACAATCAGTACATAACTGAAAAATCGCTGCATAACACTTTTTCACCTCCTGAAAAGAGGAATTCTAACAAACGCCAAAGATAGTCAATAGTTTTCCGGTTTCCGCCATTCTGTATAACATGTCGTATCTTTTAACACAAAATAACACGCAGGAATCATATCATAAGGGTAATTCCTGAAGGGCCCCAGTAACAGAC
>CAIYFY010000022.1 GCA_903925535.1 uncultured Bacteroidota bacterium
GTGGCAGAAACGGAAACGACTGCCTGATAAACGCCATAAGTCCGAGTTATGTCAAAACTGTCACTCATTATCAAGCGCGAATATCTCACGCGTGTCAGGAAAAAATCATTCATCATCGGTACGCTCCTCGCTCCGGTCGGCCTGCTCATCTATATGCTGGTCATCGTCGGACTATCCGCCTATCAGGGAGGCGATGAAGTTCGGGTGGCGGTACTCGATGAAGCCGGAATGATTAAACAAATTCCCGACGAACGCGGTGTCAGGTTCATTCCTGCGGCGAATAAAAACCTCGACCAGCTGAAACAGGAGGTTATGGAACGCAAAATTGACGGCGTTCTCCGGGTGCCCCCTCTGTCCAACTTTAAACAGACAGATCATACGGTTTTTTACTACTCGGAAGATAAACTGGCTCCTGAAAAAAGTGAGCTGATTGAGCGGAGACTGGCGACAAAAATCCGTGACTTTAAAATGGATTCGCTTCGTCTGGACGCTGAGCAACTCAAATTGCTCGATTCCGAGGTCTCGATAGACCCGGAGTCCCTGACAGGAGAGGACAAGGACGATCAGAGCAAATATACGGTCGGTGTTGGCCTCGCTATCGGAGGTATTATGACATTCCTGCTCTTTTTCATGGTATTGATGTACGGTCAGATGGTCATGCGCTCCGTTATGGAGGAAAAGACTAACCGTATTGTCGAGGTAATCATGTCATCTGTGAGGCCCTTCGATCTGATGATGGGCAAAATTGTCGGTGCCGGACTGGTAGGACTTACCCAGGCAGTAGCGTGGGTGGTGCTCAGCGGAGCCGTTTCATTTCTGGTCCCCATGATTTTCGGCCTGGATGCCCCGCCACCGGGGGCCATGGAAGGAGCTGGTCAGGCTGACCCCGAAATGGTACAGGATATGGTCACCCGCGTTATGTCAGAGCTGAGCAAGCAGAACTGGCTGCTGATTACCACCTCTTTCATTATCTTCTTCCTCGGAGGATACTTTATCTATGCATCCATGTTTGCTGCCGTGGGTTCGGCCATGGGCGATGACAGCGGCGAAGGCCAGGCACTGACCCTTCCTGCCACATTGCCACTGATCCTTGCGTTCTATATTGTTTCCATGGCAGGATGGCGGAATCCGGATAGTGGTTTAATGGTTTTTGCCTCCATTTTCCCGTTGTTTTCACCCATCGCCATGCCGTTCCGGATGGCCTTTAATCCACCCTGGTATGAGGTGGCTCTCTCGATTGTTCTCGTACTTGCCACCGCAGTCCTGTTTGTCTGGCTGGCCGGCCGTATTTACAGGGTAGGTATTCTGATGTATGGCAAGAAAGTCACTTTCAGGGAAATAGGCAAGTGGCTGTTTTACAAGGGATAGCTTTCCGGATACACACCATGAAATAGACGATCGGATTTGGCTTTTTTGCTCAATATAGTGGCAGTTTTGCCCGGAATAATCATCTGTTACCTGATTTTCAGAGTGGACAGATATGAGCGTGAACCACTTTGGGCCATGGTGCTGGCGTTTGTTCTGGGTGTGATTGCAACTGTACCTGCTGTATTGCTGCAGCACTCATCCGGAATGACACCGATACCGCCGGATCCAGGTGTTCTCTTTACGATTGGAGCTTCTTTCGGCGTGGTGGCAGTCAGTGAGGAAGTATTCAAATGTCTTGCCTTTTATCTCGGAATTTTCCGGCGCCGTTTTTTTAACGAGCCCCTGGATGGTATTGTTTACGCCGTTGTACTGGCTATGGGCTACGCCACAGTAGAGAACATACTGTATGCGGCCGCCTATGGCATCAATACCACAATACTTCGGGCCTTCACCGCTGTTCCAGCCCACCTCGTGTTCGCTATCGTGCAGGGCTATTACCTGGGGCGGGCGAGGTTTATGCCGGAGCGGAAGTGGTATCTGATAGCCAAAGGGCTGGCTATTTCCATTGTCCTGCACGGTTCCTACGACTTCCTTGTCCTGCAGCAGCTGTCGGGCGGCTTGTCAATGCTGGGAGCCGTATCCGTTTATATTTGTCTGTATTATTGCGAACCGCTCATCCGGGAGCACCTGGAAAATTCCCCTTTTCGCGCCTGACGCTCAACGTTTTTTCCCTGTGTCCTCAAGCAGCAGGGTCACGCCGGAGATGCCCGGTAACGGACTCGTTCTGGTAAATTGCTCCAGGGTTATTTTATACGTTCCCTTTTCGTTGAAATATACACTGTTTTGCAGCATTGTCCGCAGCGTACACTTGTTGCCGGAGCACTTTCCGGCGGGATTACCCAGGTTGTCGAAAAAATCGAATGAACGCATCCGCTCAACTCTTTTACCACCCGGGAAGGTAGTGTACAACTTCATATAAAGGTTCTGCGCAGGGAATGAGTCTGCGTGTTCAAATTCGGCGTACAGGTTGTAAAGTGCAGACGTGTCGTTGACTGTAATCCTGTACTCGAGGGTATCCGAATAGGCCCAGCTGCCGCCGGGAATACTCTTTTTTTCTTTGTAAATGAACGGATCCTGACAGGCTGCTACCGAGAAGATGGCCAGAACAAGAATGAAAATCGAGATATTAAACGAAATTTTTGTCATTTTTTCAGTGTTGATATTCAGTTGAGTCTTGCCACCATGATTCCCGACTGCCCGGGTTGTGCAAGTACATATTCGGCGAGTGGCTGACCGCTGACAATTACTTTTTTGGCGAGTGAGGATGCATGCAGCAAATGAACCCTGTTGCCTCTTCGAACGGCAAATCCCTGATGAGCCACATCCAGATCCTGCTTGACCGACGTCAGGCATATGATATCTCCATCCTGAATCAGGTGCTCCATGCGGTTGATCTCATGCTGGGGAATGTAGTACCACTGATGTGCGTTTATCCTCTTCTCGGCATTCCGGATATCCCGGAGTGTTTCTTCGTTGCTTATTTTGGGGTATTTGTGCGGGCGTGCAGAGATATAACCCACTTTTTTTTCGTAAGGTTTGCCACCAAGTTCCCTGGTCAGATCTCTCATCAATCCGGATTTTTCTGCCTGAAGAAGCCAGCCTGTGAAGTAGTGTATTCTGGAGCCGTACCCGTCAATAATACCTCCCCAGTACCGCATCCCTCTGATCTGTCGAGCCAGACTTTCCATACTTTCATCATCTGTAAGCGAGATAGCCAGACAGTTTTCCATGAACGTCCAGCAATCGAGCTCCCGCAGATTGACAGTAAGTACCTCTTCCTTGCTTCTGTCGAGTACGCCTGTCACATACGGAGCTCCCAGAAATGATCTGGCGACCGACAGACAACGTTCAGCGACAGGCACATCGGCCTCCGCCAGCCTGTGTTTTTCAAGAAAGACTGATGTGTCGGCAGCAGTGGCCACATATTCAATCTTGTCAGACGGCTTTCCTGTTTGCCATCCTGTCAGTGTAACAGTCAGGGAAACAGTCAGCAAGAGCAGAAATTTGCTGTACTTTACCATTTAAAAGGGGGATTTTACATGGATGAAAGTTTATCTCGGATGAAGCCTGAAATGACTTCCAGTCCTCTGTCGAAATGCCTGTTGTTGTTGATAACTATATCAGCCTCATCTTTGTAAGGTTGTATATAACGCTCGAAAGAGGGCAGTACATGATACTGATACTGGTAAAGGACATCCTCAATAGGGTATCCTCTTTCAATCTGGTCCCGTACAATGCGCCGGATGACCTTGAGGTTTTCCTTGGCATTGATGAACACCTTCAGGTCAAGGAGCGGTTGTACCTTTCTGAAGTGGAGAACGAACAAGCCCTCAATAATTATTACAGGTGCCGGATTGAAAGTGAGAATTCGCGGCTCTACATTCGGATTGTTGAACACATGCTCCCGCTTCTGCACAACCTGACCTCCAATCAGTGCCTGAATATCTTTTTTGAACCCTTTTTTGTCGAAAGACTGTGGCAGGTCAAAGTTGTGCCGGCCCTGCTCATCCTGCTGCTGCATGTCTTTGGGCAGGTAATAATCGTCCTGAGAAACGATACATACCTCCGATTCTGTGAACTGTTCCCTTATCTTTCTGACGAAACTTGTTTTGCCGCTGCCACTGCCGCCACAAATGCCAATAACGTATGGAGTCATTACTTTTTTGTTTGGTTGAACGTAATTCAGTTGCGAATGTATGTTATCTGCTGAAATTTTTTTGATAACCGATCGGTTAGCGTACTTTTCGCCCTGAAAAACACAACTAACAATGATTGGTTTCCTGGGTATTGTTCTTATTCTTGGTCTGGCGTATCTGCTGTCCAATAACCGCAAGGCTATCAACTACCGCACAGTCGGTATGGGTCTCCTGCTTCAGGCAGCACTTGCCATCTTTATTCTGAAAGTTCCTTTTGGTAAATGGCTGTTCGAAAAACTGGGCCAGGCCGTCACCAAAGTACTCAATTTCAGCGACGACGGCGCGCAGTTTGTATTTGGTATTCTGGCCGATCAGGTTGCTTTCGGCAATGTCCTGACCGCTACAGCAGCCAATCCGGAAATTGGTCCGCAACCCTGGAATACCGACAGCCTCGGAAATCCGGCGTTCTATGGTGGATTCATCTTTTTCTTCAAAATTATCCCGACTATCATTTTTGTAGCCTGTCTGGTGAATATTTTCTATCACCTGGGCGTTATTCAGCGAGTGGTAGAGGTGCTGGCAAAGGGTATGAATTTTTTCATGCGCGTGAGCGGAGCCGAGTCACTCAGTAATATCTCCAGTGCTTTTGTCGGACAGGTAGAGGCGCAGATTATGATTAAACCCTACCTGAGGGGTATGACGATGTCTGAGCTCATGGCTTCCATGACCGGCAGTTTCGCCTGTATTGCAGGTGGTGTAATGGCAACCTATATCCTCTTCGGTGTCAAGGCAGAGTACCTGATTGCTGCAAGTATTATGGCGGCACCCGGAGCACTGGCCATCGCAAAAATTATGCACCCCGAAACCGAGCCCTCCGAAACAAAGGGGGTAGTCAGGCTGAAAGTGGGAAAGGAGCATTCAAATATTGTGGATGCTATTTCAGCCGGATGCTCCGACGGACTGAAAGTGGGGCTGAATGTACTGGCCATGCTGGTAGGTTTTCTCGCGCTGATAGCCCTGATTAATTTTCTGTTGCTCAAAATCGGCGGAACGATTAATTACTTCGGACTCACCAAAGAGGCTCTCTTTGGCTGGGATCCGTGTACCCTCAGCCTGAATACCATTCTGGGCAGCCTTTTTTCTGTTTTTGCATGGTCAATGGGCGTACCCTGGGCAGAAGCCACACAGGCAGGAGCGCTGATGGGGACGAAGCTGGTGGCCAACGAGTTCGTGGCTTACCTGCAACTCAAGGATATCATCGCCTCTGAAACACTTTCTCCCAAAACAATCGCCATTGTGAGCTTTGCGCTCTGTGGTTTCGCCAACTTTGGCTCGGTAGGTATTCAGATTGGCGGTATTTCCGCGCTGGAACCCTCCAGAAGGGCCGATCTGGCCAAACTCGGATTCCGGGCGCTGATTGCAGGCACCCTGGCATCCTATCTTTCTGCCACATTGGCCGGACTGATGTTCTAAACGATTTCAGAGAAATGAAGATATTTTGTATTGGCAGAAACTACGCTGATCACGCCAAAGAGCTCAACAACCCGGTTCCCACCACAGAGCCGCTCATTTTTATGAAGCCCCCCACGGCGCTGTTAATCAGCAACAGGCCCTTCTATCACCCCGATTACAGCAACAATATTCACTATGAAGGGGAAATTGTGCTTCGTATCTGTAAAAACGGGCGCTCGGTTCAACCTGAGTTCGCCTCGAGATACTATGACGCGGTGGCTTTCGGTATAGACTTTACCGCCCGCGATATTCAGGACAGGCTGAAGGCAAAGGGACAACCCTGGGAAATTGCCAAGGGCTTCGACCGCTCGGCACCGCTCAGCAAATTTGTTCCTCTCGCCGACCTGAAAAACCCGGAGGCCATTGACTTCCAGCTCATGAAAAATGGAGAGGTGGTGCAGCACGGCAATACCAAAGACCTTATTTTCTCATTTGATACGCTGATTTGCCATATTTCACGTTATTTCACGCTGCACACAGGCGATTATGTGTTCACGGGCACGCCCGCGGGCGTGGGACCCATTCAAATCGGCGATACGCTCGACGGCTATATCGAAGGGCAGCACCTGCTGCAGTGCAAGATCAAATAGCTTTTCAGGATCAGGCAACTTCCTGAAGCGGGTCGAATCTGATTTTCGGGGCTGCCTGTTTTCCTATGTGTTCTCCCAGCATCCGGTACGCCTCAAACTGTACCTCGTCAAAAAACTGGTCGGTCGTGCTGTGATGCGGGAAATGCGGATTCTTTTTGTGGTAGTTCAGCACAAATACCGGTGCTCCATTGCCGTCATTCTGCTGCAAGGCAGCTTTCTCTTCGCTGAAAACCTCACGTATGGCATCCGGTGATCCAATAGATGATTTCATGTAAATCAACTGACCCTTTCGGATACTGACCTTCGTACCACCGTCAGCAGTGCGTACAATATCGTTATAGGTGATCGTTCCGACTGCAACACTCGACGGGCTGTAACATGTGCCATGTTGTCCTTCAACGGGTATCAGTCGGGTCAGGTCAATGGAAATATCGGCATTGTAAACTGACTTGGCCAGTCTGACTGCCTGATTGAATGAATCGAATGAAAATTCACCGTCTTCTTCAAAATCAGCGACAACTATAGTGCAGCACTGACGCTGAATGAGTGGCAGCAAACCGAGATTGTCGCCGGTATGTCCGCCATCAGAGACGTAAATCCGGTGATTGTTGGTGCCCAGCCTTCCTGTCAATTCCTTTCCGATGTAGTACAGCCAAAAGGGTCTCCGGTAGCACAGCTCGGCCCAGAATCGCCTGACTTTCAATTTCCAGTTGACATCGTTTGTTTTTTGTGCAAGCTGCTCATCCATCTGACTCCGTTTGAAAAACGACTTGGGGTTATCTATCCAGTAGCCCGTCCTGAAATTAAACAGGGTCATGTAAAAGTTGGAGGCAGCAAACCCCAGTGGGCCCATGCCGCTGGATACCGCCGCCGCCGAAATAGCCATGGCCGTACTGAGCTTGGCCGAGCCAAAGTGGTACGCTCTGGTACTGGCATACCCAGTTGAACGGGAGCCTATATAAAACTTGGAAAAAATGAAATGTTCACTTTTCAGCGTCTTGGCAGAAAGATCGTGCGATCCCTGCATGTTCAGCGCTGTCAGCAGCAGGTGATAGGGGGCCTTGTAGCTGCCCTCCCCAAGATCTGCAAGTCTGATGTCCTCGTGGTTCCTCATGGTTACCCGTTGCAGACTGTTTCTGCCGGCAGGGGATGATACCGGAGAAGAGACCTTGCCAATTGTTCTCAGATATGCTTCCGACAGACGGTCTCTGTAAAAGTAATGCAGCGATGTATCGTTGGCATTCACCACAAACCCGAGATACAGCAACAGCAGTGTGCCGCCCAGCAACAGCAATGACAGTAGAACTGTACGTCCGTTGCCCGGAAATTCACTTTCCATGGCGGGTAACTTCAGGTACAGCCACTCCTCCAGGTTTAGGATACCCACCGAAACCCAGGCAAACGCCAGACCCGTAAACAGAAATATGGTCATGTTCAGCAAAGGGTTCTGAAGGCGCTTCATGGCGCCCGATATCACACCTTTTTTATCTGCAAACGACTGTATGGTGAAATAGTACGCCACAGCTACCGGAAGCAGTGAGAAAGACAACTTCAGGGCAATACCATGCTCGCCAAACAACAGCACTATTGCCAGTGGAAATGTGATGGTGACCAGTATCATCAGGAGTGCACCTCCCTGCATGCCGGAATAAAAAGAACGGTACAGCCATCCGCTTACTTTCTCGTGCTTATGCGAGTTGATGAAGTACAGGTTGACAGGGTGAAGTGTGATATACAGACCGAGCGAGAAGCAGAGTGGCAGTGCGAGCATCACAAAATAATTGAAGTCCGGCGTCAGCCTGGTCATGCAGGCAGTGGCAACGTAGGCAATGAAAGGCGCTGCAACCAGCCCTGTAATAAAGTAGCTCCTGATCAGCGGATTTTCCAGCAGGTCGAGCATATCCTGCTCGGGTGTTCTTTCATAGATTTTACCAGTTTCGGGCTTGCCTTCCTGCATGTTTTGCTCATCCTGCTCCTGTTTTATGACCCTGGGAGGAATTCTGTGTGCCCACCACAGAAAGAAAATGGCAGTAAACGAGCCAGCCAGTCCGAAAATAAGTGCCAGTGACCAGTTCGACCTGACACCCATCCATATCAGATATAACTGAGGCTCCAGCTGGTTTTTAACCCATAGTCCCAGTTGTCCGGATGTACTTACTTCACCGGACTGTTTGCCCGACAGTATGCTATCCAGTTGCCGGTAATATCTGCTGGTGTCAATCTTTGGCTGCTGTTGCGGCATTTTAATGCCCGTGGGTGCCCACCGCATACTGTCCATCCTGTATTCGGCGATACGCAGCGAATCCGCTGTTACCTGTAATCTTCTGGCCATTGGTGCGGGCTCCTGTAGTACATACATGAAGTTTCCACCCGACATCACCGACAGAAGCAAGTGGTGCAGAACCACCACTGTACACAGAACCAGCAGAAATATGGAGACATTGGTGACTACACCACCAAAAACAGCACCTAACAGTCTGTGCATATCCCAGTCTCTGATGCTTCGGTGCGGCGCCAGATATTCGCCGTGCTGACGCAGGTGCATCAGTTGCTGCCTGGCATTCAGTCGGGCTTTTTCTGCCTCTTCATATTCATACACCTCGTTGGTAAAGGGAGAGTTGTGTTCCTCAAGTCCGTAATCCGACACATCGAAGCGCTTGTTGTTATTCCTGATTTCTTCCGGGGCATTTTTCTTGGTGCGTACCGCCGGTTCCTTGCTCAACAGTGAGCTCAGGCAGGAGCCAATGTATCCTCCGCCGGAAACCGTACTCATGTAGTCGAAGCGCTTCATCACCCCCTCTCTGATAAATGCCTGTATCATTCCTAATCCAAGGGTGGCTGAGCGAATACCGCCACCCGAGATACAGATACCGGTCAGATTATCTCTGCGAACGGGCTCCTCAATCCCGTTCGCCAGACGATGCTCCTTCAGGTAATGCTCCGTTTCGCAACGGATGACGTCCTCTGTCCTGTTCAGGTAGGGTGGTAGTGATTCTTTCTCTTTCTGACTCATGTATCGGTACGATTAGTGGGCCAAGATAGGGAAATAACGTGTTGTTTGTATGTATCAGCCCTGTTTGACGCTCAGAACCCGTATCTCTGTACGACCGTTTTACTTCAGATTATTGATTTTTTTGTCGGATCTGTGACTTGTATGCTGTAATACAACACTTTTTAATGCACCTATCTGATTTTGCCCGTATATTTGTGGCGCAAATGGCAAACAAGTCACTAAAAGCAATCGTTTGGCTCTGGGCCCTCACGTTATCCGCCTCCACGATGGGTGTGAGCGTTCAGCAGATTTATTGCTATTGCATGGGACAAACAACGGTAGGTATCTTTGAAGCCGAAGATGCTTGCGCCTCCCGTCCGGAGGAAGATGCCTGTTGCAAAAAATCTGTCCGCTCCTGCTGTTCCAAACCGGAAAAGAGTGAGTCCGGTCACGGTTGCACCAGCAAGACTACCCGGGTTTTTCAACTAAAGACGGAGTTCACTGTCGAGAAGAAGGGAGATCCACTGCCCGCAGCTTCTGATCTGGTTCCGGTTCAGGTGCCGTACCTGTCTGTGGTTGTTCCACAGGTTACAAAATCAGGCTATCCTGCCTTTCCACCCCTGACACATTCTCCACCCTTGTCGGGCCGGCAGATGTGTATCCGGTATGGTGTTTTTCGCTGTTAAATATTTGACTTGCGAGGGTACTCCCACGCGCTGCAATCCCTTTGCAGCAGTTCAACTTTATTTTTCAAGAACAATTATCAGCGATGAACAAGATATTCTGGCTCCTTCTGAGCCTCACCAGCCTGTTTCAGGCTCCTCTTAATGCCCAGACATCCGATCTTACAGGTCTGGTTACCAATGACAAGGAAGAAATCCTGATTGGTGCATCCGTCTTCTGGAAAGATACCCGCCAGGGTACCACTACCGATGCCGAAGGGCGTTTCAGACTCAAGAGCCGGCCCGATGCAGCCGTTTTGGTGGTTCAGTATGCCGGCCACTCTCCTGCCGAAGTAGAAGTGCTGCCCGGTGAAAACAACATCTGGATCGAAGTGGCTGGTATCACCCAGCTTCAGGAGGTTACCGTATCCGGCAAGGGTTTCGACAACCGTATTTCAACCATCGAAACCCGCAATATTGAAAGTATCAGCAGTAAAGAGCTCCGGAAGGCACCCTGCTGCAATCTCTCGGAAAGTTTTCAGACCAACGGCGCCATAGACGTCACATATCCAAATGCCCTCACTGGCGTGAAAGAAATTCAGTTGCTTGGTCTCCGCGGTATTTACAGCCAGTTCCTGATCGAGAATCGTCCGACCATGACTGGCATTGCTACTCCTTTTGCCTTTGAATATATCCCCGGAACCTGGCTGAACGGAATTGTTCTCGCCAAAGGTGCCAGCAGTGTACGGACCGGAAATACAGGTATCACGGGTCAGGTCAATGTGGATCTGGTAAAGCCTCAGACTGATAAACCGTTGTTCGTCAATGCGTTTTCTTCATCGGAGGGCAGGGGAGAGCTGAATGTTCATCTCAACAAGAAAGGTGAGCTGCTTTCCACCGGCCTGTACCTTCACGGCAGCTTCGTTGAAAATAACTGGGATACCAATCAGGATAACTTCAAGGATTCTCCCAACCGCCGTCAACTGAATGCCATGTACAGGGCGATTTACGACGGCCCGCTTGGATGTGCACAGTTCAATATTCATGCGGTAGCCGACCGCCGGCAGAGCGGCCAGATTCGTGAAAACCAGGCCGGCCAGATTTTCCCCATAGACCAGCGCAACGACAGGGTGGAAGTCTGGGGTAAATATGGCAAGGAGCAGCTTTTCGGACAGCGATTTCTGGAGCTCGGTAACATCGTAAGTGCTTCCTGGCACAACGCCAGTTCACTCTTCGGTAAAAACGGCTATCAGGCAGAACAACGCTCTTTCTACTGGCAGACACTGGTCGAGAATATCATCGGAAATACTAACAACAAAATTGTCGTGGCTCCCTCCGTTCAGTATGATGACATCAGGGAGTCGGTTAATGAAGATGATCTCAGCAGAAGGGAAACTGTTGCCGGAATAATGGCAGAATATACCTTCAGCCGTCCGACTCCAAGGATGGAAATACCTGATTTTGTACTCGTGCTGGGTGGAAGGATAGACCATAACAGCCGCTTTGGCTGGCAAGCTACTCCCCGGTTGAGCGCCCGATACAATTTTACTGAAAAAAGCGTGGTGCGTATCTCCGCCGGAAGGGGCTTCCGCTCACCCAACCTGATTGCCGAAAATATCAGTCTGCTGGCCAGTAACCGAACCCTGAAGTTTGCCGACAACCTCGGCGCTGAAGAGGGCTGGAATTACGGAGCCAACTATACGCAGGATTTTAAAATTGCCAACCGCCAGGCCAATTTCAGCGTGGACCTGTATCGTACCGATTTCGTTCGCCAGATTATCGTTGATATGGAACAGGCACCTGTGCAATCCCCGCAGGGCGATCTGTTCCACTTCGCTTTTTACAATAACCCCGGCAAGTCGTTCAGCAACAGTATGTTAGCCTATTTTCAGGTTAATCTCCTGAAAGGGCTGGATATTAAACTGGCGTACAAAATCAATGACGTGCGCGCAGAGTTCGCCGACGGACAACTCAAGCGTATTCCGCTGGTGGCAAGGCAGCGCGGACTCGTCAATGTGGACTACACAACCCCTGACAAGAAATGGACAATCAACACGTATATGCAGATTATCGGAGTACAGCGCCTGCCCGATAATTCATATATTCCGCATGACTATGTTCACCATTTCCCCGCAGAGTCACCGGTATTCGCCCTGTGGAACGCTCAGATTACCCGTAAACTGGGTGAAAAATGGGAGATTTACAGCGGATGCGAGAATATTACCGGGTACCAGCAGCACCATGCCATCATAGCAGCCAATGAACCGGAAAGCCCGTATTTCAACGGTGCACAGGTGTGGGCTCCGATGATGAGGCAGATTGCCTACCTCGGGGTGCGTTATTCACCCGACGGCCCCTGATAACTAAAAAAAATGTCAGTAGGCCCCAACCTTTTTTTAGTTCTGTTACGTCTGTATTGGCGACATTAGCGTCCGAAATGAAAAATTGTCTGGTTCCGAGCCTCTTTCTGCTCATATTGCTATCGGGATGTGAAAAACCCGAACGGCTGTTTTTTTCCGGCGACGGGAAACGTCCGGTCTATGTATCGGAGGCAGAGCTGGGCGATATCAGAAATGAACTGCCCGGTGCAGTAATGCAATCCGGCACAATTTTTCTGCGCGACACACTGCTTTTTCTGCTGGATGAACAGCGCGGAATCTTTGTTTACAGTCTGGCCGACACCCTGAATACACGGGTGCTGACGTTTTTCAAAATACCTGCGGTCACTGATTTCGTCATTTCGGGAAATATCCTGTATGCCGACAGCTGGCGTGATCTGGTAGTGATTGATATCTCGGATTTGCACCAGATCAGGGAAACCAACAGAATCCGGGATGTAGTCACTCCCGCACTCTACCCGCCCAACTACTTCGGTATTTTTGAGTGTGTGGATGAATCCAGAGGGGCTGTTGTTGGCTGGGAAGACGCCTATCTGGAAAATGTACGATGTTCCACTTTCTAAATAATTTGCAATGAAAAAACTGCTGCTGCTTCTGTCTTTGGCTATACTGGGTGCCTGCTCCAAGGACTTCCTGAGCGAATCAGCACCTGATCAGGGTGTTTCCGGTTCTATCACCCGCTTTGCTGTAAACGGGAATTTTATGTACGTTCTGAATCAGAATGAAGTCCAGACGTATGATATCACCGACCGGGCCAATCCTGTTCTCAGGCACAGGCTGACCACCGACTGGGGGTTGGAGACCATCACTTTTTACGATAATACCCTTTTCCTGGGCTCTACCACCGCGCTTTACATTCTTGATATCAGCAATCCGGCTACTCCTGTGATACAGGCGAAGTCCGACAGGTTGTCAACCGTGGGGTTCAGCGGTTGCGATCCGGTGGCCGTTAACGGGAATTACGCCTATTCAACCATCAAGGTAATTGAAAATGTATGCGGAATTATCTCGGCTGAAAGTGCCCTGATTGTTTATGATGTCTCCGACAAGTCCAATCCGAAAGTACTGGATACTTACCCGATGAGTATTCCCAACGGACTGGGTTACAAGGACAACTATCTCTTTGTTTGCGATGAAGGAAGCGATATGCTGGTGGTCTATGACATCACCAATCCCGCTGAACTCCTGCTGACTCCGGCGTCTGTACCCATGACTGATCCCTACGACCTGATTGTAGACGGACAGCGCATGATTGTATCCACCAAAACGGATTTTCAGATTTTTGATGTGAGTCAGCTTCCTCAAATCAGGAAAATAGGAGCCATTGGCAAATAAATATGCACAAGTTGCTGATTTTCATGCTGTTGCAGTTGCCGGTTGTGATGTGGTCACAGCCGGCAACTGTTATTCCCGAACGGCCTCCGCTCACATTCAAGATTGTTCCCGGACCACTCCTGAATCCGGTTCAGACGTCACTTGATGTCAGAATGGATATACCGCTTGCACGCAGGTGGGCACTGGAAGCCGGTGGAGGTCTTGTTCTTGGCTCAGAGCCTCTTGCTCAGTTCAAAAATGAGTATTACAGGGGTATTAAAATCAGGCCTGCTGTCAAATTCTATCTGCGAAGAGCGGAGAAAAAAGATGTTTATCTGAGTCTGGTTATTAAAAATCACATCATACTACATGCCGAGTATCGTTCCGTTACACGCCAGGGTAACCAGTATTCGGAGTGGTTATTGCTCGAGCGCAGACTGAATCTTTGGAGCGGGCTGATTTGTGTGGGTTTTCAGAACTATCTGGGAAGTAAACAGCGTTTTCTGCTGGAAACCTATTTTGGCGTTGGTCGTCGCAGACTGAGCGTGTCGGAGGCCGATTTCCCTGCAGATGCCACCAATTTTGAAAACAGGGATTTCAACTGGTTGTGGCAGCAGAATAATCCCGGGGTTACATTCCGTCCGGATATAGCGCTCAGTTTCTGTATAGGCTGGGCGGGCAGGAAACCGGTTATCAGTCAACCTTTGCCGTAAAATCGTACCTGAGTCCCCAGTACTGCTTCAGTACCATCTTGACGGAGCCCACAGAGACAGGCGATTCGATCAGTAACGGTATTCTGTTCTGGTCGTCAGATACCCAGACGGTCATACGGGCATCTTCATTGAATACATTTCCGGCAATAACTTCCGGCTGAAACTTCATGGTTTTGTAGCGTCCCATGCCGTGTACTTTCTTGTCGGTCTCTTTTCCCATGTATCGCATCTGAAGCGGAAATTCTTCCTGGTCCATAAAGACCCTGAAGGGCAGGCTGTAGCCTTGCTGTTGAGCTGAAAAGTCCAGCGTACGCAGGAAATAGAGCGTGGAGAGCACGTCGTACACCGGAGGCTGAACTGCGTGCTGTGTGACTGTCTCGGCTGCTCCCCGGTAAGGAGCGCGCCATACTGTAGTCTTTTTAGCTCCCTGGTTGAAGGAAATTTTCTCAAAAATGTGATAGTCGCCCTCATTGACCGACCTTTCCGAGTAATTGGGCAGCAGCGTGTTTTTGTCTGCCCAGGAGTTATACTCGTCGTTCACGGTGAAGAACCACTCATACGAATCGTATGTAGTGCCTTTGGCCTGATAATGATACTGGGTGCCCTCGTCAAGAACGCGAAAGGTGACTTCACCTGCCGGTACCCATATAAAATTCAGGTTGTAGTAAATTTTGTACGTCAGTTGCTCGCCGTGCTGAAAGGACACAGCCGGGGCGGGTGCAGTGGGCTTATCAACCGGGTAAGACGCCGGAGTGTGCAAGTGATCTCCTCCCGGAAGTAGTACCGGAAGCAGAAAAAGGGGCAGAAACGTTTTCATGTCTGAAGGGAGGTTTATCCTTCAAAGTGGAATGACAGGGTGAATGTGCGCGACATTACCTTGTCCAGAATCGTACTTTGCTGAAGGTTGTCGTTGTAAATCAATATGTTGTTCAGTCCCTGAGAGATCTTTATTTCTGGGGAGAAGATAAAGTAGGGGAAGAAGAACTGAATACCGGCTCCATATTCCACCTGGAAGTCGGTGGGTGCTATTCTTACCAGTCCGGCTGCCTGCCGCGTTCTGGAGTCGCTGGCAACGTCAAATGAATACTTTACTCCGCCGATGATAAACAGGCGAAAATCGTGGTATGGCGCTGATTTGTAGCGGGCCTGGAAGGGCAGTTCAACGAACACAGACTCGATGGGACGGGTCAGAATACGACCTTCTCCGCCAGCCGGAGAGTACCGGATGGAGTGTTCGGCGAAGGACAGGGTAGGGAGGAAACGAATATCGAAGTACTCCCCGATTTTGAGGTTGGATACAATTCCGAGGTTGAACCCCGGGCCAGTCACCGATTCAGCCCGGGCAAAGGAGTCGTTACGGATGAAGTTCTGCGAGTGAAAAATCTTGTAGTTACTGGAATTGTAGCCCAGCGTGATGCCAAAGTAGTATGGCTTTTGCTGAAAATCCATGTAGTTCAGGTTGTTGCCTGAGCTGTATTGAGCGTTCGCATTGAACGGGGCGAAAAATAACAGTGCCAGCAACAGGCTGCAGCAGGCTGTCTTTATTTCGTTGCCGAGTAGATAGAGCATATTCCGAGCGTTAGTCGTTCGCATGTTGGATTCCTGTATCCTGTTTTGGTTAACACCTGAAGAAAGTCGTTTCCTTCAGGGAAGGCCTGTACACTTTCGAACAGATAGGTGTAGGCGCGCATGTCTCTGCTGGTTAAACGTCCAATCAGGGGTAAAACGTATCTGAAATACGCATTGTATATCTGTTTGAACGGAAAAATATGCGGTTTTGAGAATTCCAGTATTACAATCCGTCCGTTCGGGCGCAGTACGCGCTGCATTTCCGCCAGTCCTTTTTCCAGATTTTCAAAGTTGCGCACCCCGAATGCCACCGTGACAGCATCGAAAGTATCATTCTCAAAACGCAATTGTTCAGAGTCGCCGGTTTCCAGGGTAATGATTTCTGACAAGGCAGCCTCGTTGATTTTGATACGACCGAAATCGAGCATCTGATTGGAGATGTCTATCCCTACAATGGAGGCGGGTTTCAGCATGCGGGCCATCAGTATGGCTACATCTGCCGTTCCGGTTGCCACATCGAGGATATGCTGCGGCTTTTCCCTGAGATACCGGATAGCCTTTTTTCGCCAGCCTACATCAATACCCAGGGAGAGTACCCTGTTGAGCAGGTCGTACTTGTGAGCGATGCGGTCGAACATTTGCTCAACTTCCGCTTTTTTCCCGGCAGCAGAGCCGTACGGTGTGACAGATTCTCTGGACATATTCCTGTTTGTGTTGGTTTTCGGGGGTGCAAAGGTAGGGTTTCGCACGATGGATTCGGCAGATGATTTTTACAATTCCTCGGGACCTTCTCCCACCCAGTCCTGCTGTACGTAGTTGTCTTCGCAGTGTTCCAGCAGGTGATCGTCAATGAAGGCACGCACATCGTGGACGATTTCTCCGGGGTAGAGCAGGTGAACATTGGGGCCTGCGTCCAGGGTGAAATACACCGGATGGCCTGTATCTGCCCTGTATTGTCTCACTTTTTCAATAATGGCGAGTGTATCCGGACGAATCAGGGTGTACGACGGGTTACTGCACATCATCAGTGCATGCAGCGTCATTGCCTCGTCTTCCGCAATTTTTCCAAATGTGTCCAGGTCGCCGGTTTTCATTGCATGGAGCAGTGTTTCGAGTCGCACACGTGCCTGGGCGTAGCGGGGTTCTGCATAGGGATTGCCATCCATCAGGGCGTGGCCTGCCCGACTGCTGACGGCCTTCTCCGCTCTGCTAACGATAAGTATATCATCGTGGTAATTTCTGAACACCTCGTGAATCTGGTCGCCGACAGGCACGGCGAATTCATTGCTGCTTCCTCTGACATGGGTTGTCTCTCCCCAGACTGCTGCGTGGGCAAAAACAGATCGACAGGCAGAACCACTGCCAAGTCGTGCCAGAAAGGATGCTTTCCGGTCAAAGAGCTCCTGATCACTCAGCGTTCCGAACAGCTTGTCTTCCAGTGAGCACAGACACAGGGCCAGTGCCGACATGGCTGAAGCTGATGAGGCAATACCTGCGGAGTGCGGGAATGAATTTCCGGTTCTCACCGTCAGGTTTAGCTGAGACAGAAACGGGAAAACAGGCAGCAGACTTTTCAGATAATCCAGCACTTTTTTCCGGAATGCTTCGTTTTCTTCCTGATGAAAATAGAATGCAAGGTCAATCTGTCCGTCCGGCATTTCGTCCTTGAAAGAGTACTCCAGGTTGGTATCAGTACAGGAGGAGGCCAGTGTCAGGCTTAGTGACGGATTTTTAGGCAATTGAATGCCGTATTTGCCCCAATATTTGATGATGGCAATATTACTCGGGGAACGCCAGGTGATACTTCCGGGTTCGGGTGCTGCAGAGGAATCGAGGATGAGATGAGGATTGTTGAACATGGCAAAAGGACTTCAGAAGAAAGTTTCGCCTTTATAACAGCGAATATCGCAGCAAAGATTACAAAACAGCCGATAATTCGTCCGACTATTCTAATTTTGCTACCGAAAAACCGGTAACATCACCAAATTTCACCCATATACCCAATGGCAAGAAGCTCCTGGAAAAACAATTCCATTCTGGACATGTTCCGGCGTCTGGGCGTTGAACTGTACTCTTTCATTACCACTCCGTTCGTTTTCAAGAACTGTCTGGCCATGCTGGGTACGGTCATGTTTATTCTGTCGCTCACATTCTGGTGGCTCAAATGTTATACCCAGCACGGCGATAGCGTGAAAGTTCCCGAATATATCGGTATGAATATCCGGGATGCTTCCCGCAAGGCTCGCGCCCGCAACTTTGGTGTGGCTATCAGCGATTCGGTCTATGTACAGGGCAAAGCTGCCGGCGAAATCGTCGCTCAGGATCCCAGACCCGGGAGCGATGTCAAGGAAGGGCGTACCATTTATTTCACGGTAAATAAAAGCAACCCGGATATCATCAAATTGCCGGATCTGGCCGGTGGCGATGATTATGAGCTTTACAGCCGTAAAATTGCCCGGCTCGGCCTCACCCCGCGCGTAGTGGCGCGCATGCCCGACCCGCGGCTCGGTCCGAATGTCATCATTGATGTGATTTACCACGGTGATACCATTACGCGCGAACTGCGACAGGGTGTATCGGTTGAAATGGGATCCACGATCGATTTTGTGGTGAGTGAGGAGGTGGTAACAGCTACCTTTATCCCGGATTGTGTAGGACAAACGCTGGATGCCGCCAAGTTTCTGATTGAAGCAAACGGTCTGCTCGTCGGCTCTGTCATTCCCGATGAAACAACCGACAAATACGACAATGAGGCATATGTCTACAGGCAAACGCCCAAATTTGATCCGAATGGCTCCATGAAAAGGGGCGAACAGGTGGACCTCTATATCACCAGGGAAAAACCTGCAGACAACAACTAACTCAAACAATACATGGATATTACAGTTCAGGAACTTCGTCAGAAACTCGATTCGGGTGAACAATTTCTCCTCCTTGATGTACGCGAACCGTGGGAATACGAGGAATTTAACATCGGCGGAAAACTGATGCCGGTAGGCTCCCTGATGAACCAGATGTGGGAACTGGAAGAATATAAAGACCAGCCTGTTGTGGTACACTGCCGCTCCGGCGCCCGCTCAGCCATGGCACAGGGCCTGCTGATGGCAAACGGTTTTACCAACGTCCGCAACCTTAAAGGTGGCATGATGGCCTGGCTGGAAGCCTTTGGCCGTTAATTCCGCACTGTTTGACTGTTTCCGGGCTATTTCTGTGGACGCGCCGCCAGTTCGGCTACCAGAAAGCGACCGGTGTGGCTCTCCGCTACACGTGCCACCTCTTCAGGTGTGCCGGCGGCTATTATTTTGCCTCCGCGGTGACCACCCTCGGGCCCTACATCTATGATGTAATCAGCCATTTTGATCACATCCAGGTTGTGCTCGATTACGATAACGGTATTTCCTTTTTCCACGAGTTTGTTCAACACCGATAACAGCTGCCTTATATCGTCGAAATGCAGTCCTGTAGTGGGCTCATCAAGGATATAAATGGTTCGCCCGGTGTCTTTTTTGGATAATTCCTCCGCCAGCTTGACCCGCTGAGCTTCCCCTCCCGACAAAGTAGTGGCCTGCTGTCCGAGTGTGATGTAGCCCAGACCCACATCCTGAAGTGTTTTGATTTTCCTGTAAATATTGGGAATCGGTTCAAAAAATGCAGCGGCTTCCTGGATGGTCATGTCCAGCACATCCGAGATAGATTTGCCCTTGTACAGTACTTCCAGTGTTTCACGGTTGTAACGCCGTCCCTGACAACGTTCGCAGTGCACCTGGACGTCGGGCAGGAAATTCATTTCAATAGTGCGCAGTCCTGCGCCTTCGCACACTTCACACCGCCCGCCCTTCACATTGAACGAGAATCTGCCGTTGCTGTAGCCCCTGATTTTGGCCTCCGGTGTATCGGCAAACAGTTTTCTTATATCGCCAAAGACATTCGTATAGGTCGCAGGGTTCGATCTCGGCGTTCGGCCGATCGGGCTCTGGTCAATTTCAATCACTTTATCCAGAAACTCCAGTCCGCTGATCTGACTGTATGGCAACGGTCGCTTGAGACTTCTGTGAAAGTGGTGTTGCAAAATAGGGTAGAGGGTTTCGTTGATGAGTGATGACTTCCCTGAACCTGAAACGCCTGTAACACAAACGAGCGTTCCCAGCGGAATGGAAATGGAAACATCCTTCAGATTATGCCCCGTGCAGCCCTCTATAGTGAGTAGATTACCTTTCCCTGTTCTGCGGACATTGGGAATTTCCAGGGCTACTCTGCCGGCCAGATAGTCGCTGGTAGCAGTTGATTTTATAAGAAAATCGGTCGGATTGCCCGTGTCAACCACCTCACCGCCGTGTTTGCCGGCTCCTGGGCCCAGGTCTATCAGATAATCGGATTCCAGCATGATATCCCGGTCGTGCTCTACCACCAGCACTGTGTTCCCGATATCACGCAGATTTTTAAGTGCCCCGATGAGGCGCAGGTTGTCGCGCTGGTGAAGACCAATACTGGGCTCGTCGAGAATATAGGTGATACCCGTCAGCTGAGAGCCGATTTGCGTGGCCAGTCTGATGCGCTGGCTTTCTCCGCCTGACAGTGTACGCGACGAACGGTTCAGGGCCAGATAATCCAGGCCTACCTGAAGCAGAAACTTCAGTCTGAACCGGATTTCCTTGAGAACATCGCGCGCAATGGCCCGTTGCCTGTCCGTTAGCTCGGGCTCAATACGCTGAACCTTTTCGTAAAGTTCATTCAGGTCCATTTCCGAAAGTTCGGAAATGTTCATGTCGGCAATTTTGAACCAGAGACTTTCTTTTTTCAGTCGGGCACCGTTACAATCCGGACAGGTGGCCACCACCATGAAGTCTTCGGCCCACTGACGGATTTTTTCGGAGGAGGATTCGGTGTACCATCTTTTCAGCATGTTCACCAGGCCCTCATAAGCAAGATTGTAGCTGAACTCGTCACCGCCCCAGGTTACATCCACCTTGAGATCTTCCTCACCGCCAAACAGGATAGCCTGAAGGGCTTTCTCGGGGAGTTCTCCGACGGGTGTACTGAAACTGAAGCCGTATTTTTTGGCGAGCGCACGCAACTGCTTGAACATCATGTTGTCGCGTACTTCGCCCAGTGGTGCGATACCGACCTCGTTGATACTCTTCTTCCGGTCGGGAATAACCCGGTCCATATCCACCATGATCAAAATGCCCGCCCAGGGATATTTGGAGTAAATATTTGTTTCCACCCAATCTTCTGGAGTGCCTGCACCATAGCTTTTGACCATGGCACGATCCAGTGCAGCAGCATGATACAGCCA
>CAIYFY010000023.1 GCA_903925535.1 uncultured Bacteroidota bacterium
TAAAATCTGCGCAAAACATCTGCGTAAAATCTGTGAGAAACCAATACTAAAGGGGTGCCATGAATAAGTAGAGAAAGTAATAGCTCTATGCCATTATTAGCTGATTTTCAGATTTAGTCCACCCGGAAAACCATAATGATGAAATTTCGAACAGTCTCAAAAAACACCTGTTTTCGACACATTTTTTTAAAAAATATAAGATATTGAATATCAGTTATTTGCGTCAAAAAACATGTTTATTTTGGGTGTCCCGGTGTCGAAAACAGGAGCCTCGTAAACGACGGCCCCGTCACGATTATCATGGACAGTCAGGCGAAGGAGTAGTCGCTCCGGTTACCACGACACGCTTGACATCAGAACCGGATATCAACCCGCTACCCTGAATGTTTGAAGATACACGACAGATATGCTGTTCTTCCCAAAACCGGCCCTTTAAAAATCCCGATTTTGACCCATTGGAGGCGGTTGAGAGCGCCCTTGTTTGAGCCCCAACGACAGGAGGGGCGAGTTTGGGCGCGAACCCGCACGGGTCAGGCGTGCACCTCCGACAGCACTTCCACCGCATGATCGAGAAAAGCAGGCACGATAGTTTCAAACGTTAGCCTGATCTTCTGCGGGTGCGACAAATCGTGAATCATGTGGTGATAACGGGCTTCTCCGTGTTCATCCACGATAGATTTCCGGCGCTCTTCCTCCGCAAAGTACGTGAGCAAACCGTCGGGATCGGCTTCGGGGTGAAACTGCGTTCCGATGATTTCCGGACTGAACCGGACGGCCATGATGGCCCGCTCGTAGTGGTGATGCGGGGCCAGCGTTTCCAGACACAGGATTTTGGCGCCCAGCTCCCGGATACGCGCCTGATCGGGTTTTGTGACCTGGAACCGGCGGAAATCGGCGATATAGAAAGGATCGGGCAGCGCAGCGAACAACGGCTCCTCTTTACCGTCGTGCGTTTTGTGCACAGGGTACGTCCCGAAAGACATCTTGAAGCGCTTCGACACCTCCCCTACCCCGAAATGGTGACAGGCCATCTGAAAGGAATGACAGATGAACAGCACCTGTTTCTTGTCGGCTCCCGCGTGCTTGTTGTGTTGCCAGATATCCTCCATCAGCTTGTAAAACGGCACCTGCCAGTCGCCGCCCTCCTCCAGCGGATCACCGGGGCCTCCGGAGAAGATATAAATCTGATAGGAAAGATCGGGGATTTCGCAGCGCTCGCGCACATCGAAATGATCGAAAGAGAGGAGACTGGCATAGCGGCCGAGGATACCGCGGAGCATGGGAATACCGCGGTTTGGCTCGCCGTTATACATATCCAGCAGGGCAGCGCGGAGCATAATCAGAGCGTAAAGTGGTGACAGACGCGCAAATATAGGTTTTTGTGCGTCATGGCGGCTGATATTTCCTTTAAAGCCCATTAAAATGTACCTTTGCACCCCTGTAGCGGTCTGTGCGCCGCCTCATTAACCTGCAACGCGATGGAATTTGTATCGGAAGACATTATAGATGCTGTCATAGACGAACTGGGCGATCTGGAAGATGGCCATTACGGGCAATTGATGGAAGAATTTGCCGAGGCTCAGCCGGTGGTTTTTGCCTGGCTGTTCAGCGAGCAGTTCGACCTGCTCACCGAAGACGAGAAAGGATACCTGCAGTATCTGTGCCTCATCGCCTGGCGTTCCATCACGAACGTAAACGGCGAACTCCCCGAGATCTCCGAGGAGCACATCGGCGTTGCCGAAGAGAAGAACTACGAGCTGATGGAAGCCTCCACGGGCAAGAAATTCCGCGACCGCCTCACTGTTTTCTTTGAAAATACCGACCAGGAAGACTTGCTTGCCTTTGCAGAAGACGCTGTGCTGGAAGACGAAGACGATCCGGAAGCACTCGTAACCAAAGAGGGCCGCGAGATGGTGTTTGTGGCAGTTGCAACACTGGTGGATGCCTGCTCGGCAGTGAGCAGCGCCGGGTAACCGTGCTTTGGGTTTGCTGGAACAGGGAACAGGGAATGTCGAAGTAAAGTGTACGCCCGGGCCATCGGATAACGACGTGAAGCTGTATCGGAGAGGCTGTTAGCCTTTGTTGCTCCCGGTTGAAACGGGAGTGTCCCGATGAACATCGCGTTCATGCGTGTGCGCACCCGATTCGCGCGAGGAAAACCGGAAGCGTAACTCCGTGTATAAACCAGCCTTGTGTGAGCGGTATTCAGACCGGAACTACCCTCAAAATCTACCATGAACCACGATCTGGCTCCGGAGAAGCGGCATGTTACCAGCAAAACATACCCACAAAGTAAATAAAGTCCCGGAGGGGTGAAACGAACCAGAGA
>CAIYFY010000024.1 GCA_903925535.1 uncultured Bacteroidota bacterium
AATTTCCCGGTGAATATTGCAACTTTGCACCCCCGGAAATTGTCATACATCCGGAAACCAGTCAAGCATGCAATTTCTATTTCCCGGATTTCTCGCGGCGTTGGCCGTCATAGCCATACCTGTCATTATTCACCTGTTTTACTTCCGCCGCTTCAGGCGCGTGTACTTCACCAACGTGCGCTTCCTGAAAGAGGTGAAGGAAGAGACCAGTAACAGGCAAAAACTGCGCAACCTGCTGGTGCTGCTCATGCGTGCACTGGCGATAGCCGCCATGGTACTGGCATTCGCTCAACCCTTTATTCCGCTGCAGGACGGTCTGAAAAAGGGCCAGAAGGCTGTCAGCGTTTATATTGACAACTCCTTCAGTATGAACGCGCTGTCGCAAGATGCCCCGCTGGTGGAGCTGGCCAGGCAACGCGCCCGCGACATCATTGCTGCTTACAGTGTGGAGGACCGTTTTCAGGTGCTGACCAATGACTTTGAAGGACGCGACCAGCGCCTGGTCAGCAAGGAAGACGCCCTGAGCCGGATTGAGGAAATCAGGATCAGCCCCGCATCCCGCGACCTGTCGAAGGTGCTGATCAGGCAACAGCAATGCCTGAACACCGGCAAACAGGAAAACAAAATCTCATACCTGATCAGCGATTATCAGCAGAATATCAGCGACATGGCCTCCTTCCGCGACAGTTTGGTGGAAGTGAACCTGGTGCCAATGCGCGCTGTGCAGGAAAGCAATATTTCCATTGACAGCGCCTGGTTCGAAAGTCCCGTCCAGATTCTGAATCAGCCATCCAATCTGTACGTGCGCATCAGCAACCGCAGCAATGAACAGGCAGACGACGTGCGCATCACCCTGCGCCACGACGGACAAACCAAACCTGTGGGCTCGGTGTCAATTCCGGCCAAAAGCAACAGGCTCGACACTATTCCGTTCAATATCCTGCACGCAGGCTGGCACGAGGCAAAAGTATCGGTCACCGACTACCCCGTTCAGTTCGACGACGATTATTACCTCTCCTTTTACGTGGCTGAAAGGGTCAACATCCTGTCTGTCAATGGCAATCAGCCCAGCAAATTCATCACCAATGCTTTTCTTGGCGCACGATACGTCAGTGTTGCCAATGCAGACGCCCGTTCGCTCGACTATTCCAGGTTCTCCGATTATCAGCTGATTATTCTCCACGAGATACCCGCTATCTCGTCCGGACTGGCCTCCGAGCTGAAAAACTTCACCATGAACGGCGGGAACGTACTGGTATTCCCCGCTCAGAACACAGATCTGAACTCGCTGAATGCGCTGCTGCAGTCATTCGGAGCAGGCGCTGCCGGAGGTTACGAGGCTGTGCAGCGGCAGGCAAGCCAGATCAATACGGATGCGTTCATCTTCCGGGATGTTTACCTGAATAAAAGTGCCAATCTGAGGCTCCCTGCAACCCAGGGCAACTATAAACTGCCCCCGTCAAGCGGCGAGCAGATGATCACTTACCGCGATGGTTCGGCATGTATGGCCCGCTATCAGGCAGGAGAAGGCGACCTGTACGTTTCTGCCTCTCCGCTGAATGAGCAGGTAAACGATCTGGTCAGAAATGCCGAGATATTCGTTCCCATGCTGTTCAAAATGGCAATTGCCGGATCAAAGGGACAGCAAATAGCCCATACGATCGGCAGAGACGAGACCCTGGAGTCGAGGCACCAGATTTCCACCCGCGGCGAAACCATTTACAAGCTGGCCCAGGTGGATCCGAATGCGGGTGTTCAGCAACAAAATCAGCCGGAGAACGGACTGGCCTCCAATGAATTTATACCGGAACAGCGAATTTTCGGCTCCAAGGTACTGCTTACCCCCGGCACACAGGTGCGCGATGCAGGCTGGTACCGTCTGCGCCTGCAGGCCGACAGTACCCTGGCAGAATTCGCCTTTAACTACGACCGTAAAGAGAGCGACCTGACGTACAAATCGCCCGAACAACTCACCGAAGGCCTTTCGTCCAACTTCAGGGTACTCAATGAAAGTGCCGAGGCCAATTTCGGACAGGTGGTGCAGGAACAGGAGCGCGGAATCGTTCTCTGGCGCTGGTGCGTTATCTTCGCACTGCTCTTCCTGGCACTCGAAGTCCTGCTGCTGCGATTTCTGAAATAAACCGATCTTCCATGAAAGCATACCACGACCTGCTGAGGCACATCCTCGAACACGGAACACGGAAGTCAGACCGGACCGGAACCGGAACTATCAGCGTTTTCGGCTATCAGATGCGCTTTGATCTGCAGGAGGGATTCCCGCTGCTCACCACCAAGAAAGTACACCTGAAAAGTGTCATCCACGAGTTGCTGTGGTTCCTGCAGGGCGATACAAACACCCGATACCTGAAAGAAAACGGGGTGAGCATCTGGGATGAATGGGCCGATGAGAACGGAAATCTGGGTCCGGTTTATGGCAAACAGTGGCGCTCCTGGGCTGCACCCGATGGCAGGGTCATAGACCAGATCACCGAGGTTGTGGAAACACTCAGAAAAAACCCTGACAGCCGGCGTATCATCGTTTCCGCCTGGAATCCGGCCGACCTTCCCGATATGGCGCTGGCTCCCTGTCACTGTCTCTTCCAGTTCTATGTAGCCGATGGTCGCCTGTCGTGCCAGCTGTACCAGCGCAGTGCCGATGTATTCCTCGGTGTTCCCTTCAACATTGCCTCCTACGCACTGCTCACGCTCATGCTCGCACAGGTATGCGACCTCCGCCCGGGCGATTTCGTCTGGACGGGCGGTGATACGCACCTGTATCTGAACCACCTCGAGCAGGTAGAGCTTCAGTTGTCCAGGGAATTCCGGAAACTGCCGGAAATGAAGATAAATCCTGCTGTAAAGGATATATTCGGCTTCAAGTACGAAGATTTTGAACTGTTGGGTTACGATCCGTGGCCAGGTATCAAAGCGCCTGTTGCTGTGTGAACAGCCTGCAGAATAGTTAAACGATCGTTAAAACAATATTTAACGCTTGGAAAGGTGCCGGCGGTTGATGCACCTTTGCACCAGTTCTTTACAAGACGTGCCCACGAGGCACAGACTTATCCAGAAAGGCAGAGGGACCGGCCCGTTGAAGCCTTGGCAACCTGACTTCGCTTGGCGCAAGCGAAATTAAGGTGCCAATTCCGTTTCCGTTTATTCGGAAGCAGATAAGTCGGAAGGCTAATGCCAGTTTCTATGCGCAAGAAATTGTCCCTTCCGGCTTGCCGGAGGGGATTTTTTATTTCCTCCAGGCAAGCAGCACACAACAACCCGGCATCCAGGCTTTTTCGGTAAGTTTTTTCTGGTTCACCATTAAAAACATCGAAAAAATGCAGGAAATCACTAAAATCATCCACTCACTTCCCGTTGACCCGCTCACCGGTTCCATTTCCACTCCCGTTTACCAGACGGCCACCTTCGTGCAGGAGGCTCCCGGAGAGCACAAGGGCTTCGATTACGCCCGCTCCAACAACCCCACCCGTCAGGTACTCGAAAACCTGATCGCACAACTCGAACACGGACAGCGCGGACTGGCTTTTGCCTCCGGACTGGCAGCCATTGACTGTGTACTCAAACTGCTCGGCACAGGCGATGAAATTGTAGCCGTTGACGATATCTACGGCGGCTCCTTCAGGCTTTTCACACATGTTTACGAGAAATTCGGCATTAAAATTACCTATACCGACACTACTGATGCACAAAATGTACTGAAAGCACTCTCGCCCCGTACAAAGCTGGTGTGGCTGGAGTCGCCCACCAACCCCACCCTCAAAATATCCGATATAGAAGCCATTGCCAGATATGCCCACGCTGCCGGCGCGCTGCTGGTAGTGGATAACACCTTCTGCAGTCCGGCCATACAAACTCCGCTCACACTCGGCGCCGACATCGTGATTCACTCCGCTACCAAATACCTGGCAGGACACTCCGATGTCATAGCGGGCCTCCTCGCAGTCAAAGATCAGGAGCTGGGAGATCGGCTGAAATTCATCCAGAATGCCAGTGGAGGCATTCTGGGGCCATGGGACAGCTGGCTGACAATCCGCGGGATTGAGACACTGCCACTCCGGATTGAAGCTCACTCGCGCAACGCGCTCGCAGTCGCGCAGGCGCTGCAGGCGCACGAAGCTGTGGCAGAAGTGTATTATCCCGGACTGCCCTCTCACAAGAACCACGACGTGGCAGCCCGACAACAACGCTACTTCGGCGGTGTGGTGTCATTCAAACTGAAGGATGACAGTATCGAGGCAGCCCGGGTATTCTCGACCTCTACAAGTCTGTTCAAACTGGCCGAAAGTCTCGGCGGCGTCAAGAGCCTGGTATGCCACCCGGCCACAATGACCCATAAAAGCATTCCGGCCGAAAAGCGCCACGCCAGCGGTGTGAGCGACTCCCTGATACGCCTCTCCTGCGGAATTGAGGGAACTCAGGATCTCGTGCAGGACATCCTGCAGGCACTCACCGTCTGTCAGGAATCTGTATCCACAGCCTGTTAAACAGAAAACAATCAATTGTACATGAAAATAGGACTGTTTGGTTTTGGCTGTGTAGGCCAGGGCCTCTGGAAGGTATTGCACGAAACGCGGGGCGTAAAAGCAGAAATTGGCAAAATTTGCATCAAAAACCCCGACAAACCGCGTCCCCTGCCCGCACACTTCTTCACGACCAACCCCGACGACATCCTGAACGACCCCGACATTGATATCGTGGTGGAACTGATAGACGATGCCGCAGCTGCCTTCAGACTGGTGTCAGCCGCGCTGGAACGGGGGAAGTCGGTGGTAACGGCCAATAAAAAGATGATTGCTCATCACCTGCCCGAGCTGCACGCGCTGCAGCAGAAAACGGGGGCTTCATTGCTGTATGAGGGAGCCTGCTGCGCCAGTATTCCCATCATCCGGAACCTTGAAGAATACTACGACAACGATTTGCTGACTTCAGTGGAAGGCATTTTCAACGGCACCACCAATTACATCCTCAGCAAGGTTTTTGAGGAAAACAAGTCGTTTGAAGAAGCACTCCGGCTGGCGCAGGAAAACGGATTTGCAGAGAGCGATCCGAGCCTTGATCTGGAAGGTTTTGATCCGAAATACAAACTCTGCATCCTCCTGCTCCACGCTTTCGGGGTTTTCGTGGAGCCGGAGTCAGTTTTTCACTTTGGTATTCACCGGCTGAATGCTTTCGACGCGGAGTTTGCGCGCAGGCGCGGGGGGAGTCTGAAACTGGTTGCCCGCTGTTACAGGCAGGGTGATCAGGTTGGGGCCTATTGCATCCCTCGTTTTGTACCGGGCAACCACCGGTATGCCTCCGTTCGGAACGAATACAACGCGGTTACCCTGGAGAGCGCCTTTTCAGAACAGCAGGTGTTTGTGGGAAAAGGAGCGGGCGACAAACCCACCGGCTGCGCCGTGTTGTCAGATATTTCCGCTCTTCGTTATCAGTACAAATACGAGTACAGAAAGTGGCAGCAGAACGGTTCTTTTTTCAGTACCAGCGACACGGCGCTGCAGTTGTATGTGCGTTACAGCACAGGCGTGAACATAACCGATTCAGATTTTAGCGAAATTACAGAACGTTTTATGTCGGGTGATACGCACTATACCATAGGGCGTATCCCTGTCAGGAAACTGCAACAAGCTGCGTGGCTGAGTGATCCGCGCGTGAGTGTGGTGGAAATAAGCTGAAATCAGGGTGTATCTGAAAAATCCTAGTTCAGGAGGTCGCGCATGTCGTCATCATCGTCGTCATCGTCCATTTCACCCGCCAGGTGGTCCTTGAAGAACAAACCAGTCTGTACACGCTCGCGGCTGAGCACGTCAAAGGCGGCCAGTCCGTGCAGTACCAGTTCCATGAACACCTCCAGGTCGGCTTCTGTGCTGTTGCTGGCCTCTGCCAGTTTTTTGAGACCTGCGACCTTGTTCAGTGCTGCTTTGTACTCCGTACTGGTCATATCAGCCATTACATCGGCGATATTGCCACCGGAGAACCAGGCTTTCACCACACCGAACGGGTCGCGCTCCTGTCCGCGTTTTTGTTTGACGGGATTGGGGAAATACAGCACAAACAACCTTTTGATTCCCTCGCTGATCAGGTGGGTGGCCACAGCCTGTGGCCCCTCCTGTTCTCCTTCATATACCATCTCCACCTTTCCGGTGATAGCGGGAATAACGCCCCAGAAGTCGGAAATACGGGCGGTGGTATGCGTTTCACCGTTCAGCAGAGCGCGGCGTTCGGCAGCAGCGTACAGATTTTCATACGCGGCAATTGTCAGACGGGCGCTCACGCCACTCTTGGCGTCAACGAACTCGCTTTCGCGGGCAGCGAAGGCTATTTCCTCTACCAGTTCCTTGAGAATCTCGGGGACATAAACCATATCCTGCTGTTCTTTCGGGATACGGGCTTCCTGTGCGGTGATTCGTCTGCCTACATCCACCGTTTCAGGGTAGTGCGTGGTAATCTGGCTTTCAATACGGTCTTTGAGCGGAGTAATGATACTTCCGCGGTTGGTGTAGTCTTCCGGGTTGGCAGTAAACACGAACTCGACATCGAGTGGCAGCCTCAGTTTGAAGCCGCGGATTTGCATATCACCCTCCTGTAGCACGTTGAACAGCGACACCTGAATACGGGCCTGCAGATCGGGCAATTCGTTGATTACAAACAGACATCTGTGCGAGCGCGGTATGAGTCCGAAGTGGATTACCCGTTCGTCGGAGTAAGGCAGGCGCAGGTTGGCGGCCTTGATGGGATCCACATCGCCAACCAGATCGGCGATACTGACATCGGGTGTTGCCAGCTTTTCCACGTAGCGTTCACTCTTGTGCAGCCACTCGATCGGGGTATTGTCGCCGTGTTCGGCGATGAGATCTTTGGCAAAACGACTGATGGGATTCATCGGGTCGTCGTTCAGCTCGCTGCCTGCCACAATCGGGATATAGGGATCGAGCAGGTTAATCAGCAGGCGCGCGATGCGGGTCTTGGCCTGTCCGCGCAATCCGAGCAGCAGGATATTGTGGCGGCTGAGCACAGCCCGTTGTACATCGGGCAGTACAGTATCATCGAAACCGTAAATACCGGGGAATACCTCCTCCTTGTTTCTGAGTTTCGCGATCAGATTCTGGCGGAGTTCATCTTTGACAGAGCGCGGCTGATAACCGGATTTTTTCAGTTCGCCGAGTGTGCGGATTTGAAGCAGGTGGTTCATGGCGTTTGAACAGCAATTCGGATGAAAAGTTCAGACGGCAGCATAGAGCGCT
>CAIYFY010000025.1 GCA_903925535.1 uncultured Bacteroidota bacterium
TCTTACACCACTTCTGCAGGCTGCGACTCTGTACTGATACTTCAACTGGCAGTGATTCCGGCTGCATCAAGTTCTCTTCAGGTAGTACTGTGTCCCGGAGAAAGTTATCCTTATGCCGGAACCATACTGAGTGATCCCGGAGTTTATACCTTCCATTTCACCACCGCTTTTGGTTGCGACTCGGTGGTAACGCTCACGCTTTTGTATCAGCAACCTCCGGCGGTGGTAGTTACATCGTCCGGCGGTGTGCTGACTGTGACTGGTGGTCAGGGTACGTACCAGTGGATCAACTGCGCGAACAATGAGTTCATACAGGGTGCAACTGGAAGTTCATTCACACCCTCGCAATCCGGCTCTTATGCTGTCGTTTCCACATCATCAGCTGGTTGCACCAGTGTTTCCGTTTGCGTGAATGTTATCATCAGCAGTACGGATGATCTTTCGGACACTGAAAGCTGGTCATTGTCACCCAATCCGACATCGGGAGCAGCAATCATCCGGTGGAACGAGGTAACCCGCTCGGAGAGCCGTCTGGAGGTGACAGATGCCAGTGGCCGGCTGATTTACAGCCAGAAGATACCTGCGGGTTCTGATCAGGCTGAATTTGACCTTGCAGAATATCCGTCGGGTATATTTAATGTACGGATTATTTCAGGTACAGGTGTGTTCACCAAAAAGCTTGTCAAGACAAGAATATAAACCGTGATTGTGTCGAGAAACTGCGGAGGTCGGAGCGAAAGGTTACCGGCCTCTGCAGACTCCACAAAATCTGCCTTGCTGACTTATTTTTACAGCAAATCCTCTTATTGTATGCAGCCCGATACGTTTTGGCATGATATTCCCTTGATAAATGTTGGTTGTTTGATTTAATCCTGTCTGTTTTCAACTATAATTTATCCCATGATGCGATTGCTCTTCCTGTTTTGCCTGATTATTTCGGGCATACACCCTCTTTTTGGCTCCAGTTCAAACCTGAGTTCTCAGTTTACGGTCGAAATTGACTCTGTTCACCATATAAATTGTTTGTCGCCCAGGGGCTATCTCTCGCTGCGGACAACCGGAGGAACTGCTCCGTACAGCTATCAGTGGAGCAACGGGAACGACACTTTTTTTGACGATGATCTGGAAGCAGGTGCCGTTGAAATTTTCGTTTTCGACTCGGATGGCAACGTTGTGAATTTGTTGGTTGAAATTCACGAGGACAGGGTGCCTCCCTTTGCCAGCGCTGGTGCTGACTTTAACCTTCTGTGCAGTACTTCAACCGCCAGTCTTTCAGGTTCCGGATCGGCGGGTATGGAGTTCAGGTATTTGTGGACGGCATTTTCCGGGGGTGTCATACAGTCGGGAGCCAATACCCTGACACCAGTTATTCGCCATACCGGCGGGTTCAGCCTGAGGGTGACGAATATAAACAATGGTTGCTTTTCAACAGATACAGTACTGGTGAGTGCCACACATCAGGCACCCGCAGTTACGGCTACAGGTGGTACGTTCAATTGTACACAGACTACAGTAACACTGAGTTCTACCTATCCATCGCAGAATGTTGTCTGGTGGTGGACAGGTCCTAACGGATTTCTATCCTACGATCCGAATCCGCAGGTGGGAGTAACCGGCGTTTTTGTCTTCAGGGCCACGGACACCATAACTACCTGTATAAATACTGCGAACGCGCTGGTGTATGCCGATACAATGAAACCTGTATTTGTTCCGGTTGGTGGTACAGTTACCTGTTCCCAGCCGTCAGTTACCATTCAGGGAGCGGCGACGCCTGTGAATTGTACATTCTTCTGGAAAGGGCCGCCCAACTTCATGTCCATGCTGCAAAATCCGACGGTGTTCAATGGCGGCGCTTTCAGGGTGACCGTCACCAATCCTTCCAACGGATGTATCAGAGTCGCAGTGGCCGATATTGATGAAGACCTCGCGCCCCCGGGCGCTTCCGCGAGTGTATCGGGCGAGCTCACGTGCGTGAATTCGTCGGTACAGTTGTCGGGCAGCAGCAATACAGGCATGGTCAACTATCTGTGGACTGGCCCCAACGGTTTCACTTCCAACTCGCAGAACCCCGTGGTAACCATAGCCGGAAACTATCAACTGAGGGTTACCAATCCTGTGAATGGATGCGCCTCTGTGGCTACTGTAGCAGTTGTATCCAATACGGCACCTCCGGGCGCCTCAGCTACCGGTGCTGTCAGAACATGTGCCGTGCCGAACCCGGTCATTTCCGCAAACAGTCCTACACCAGGTGTTACCTATCACTGGATCGGCCCCGGACTGAATACATTTCAGCAGAATCCTGCGGTGAGCAATAATGGTACCTACTTTGTTACCGTAACCAATCCGGCCAACGGCTGTACCAGTACGGCTTCTGCGGTGGTGACACAGAATACCACCCAGCCCTCACTGACAACCACTTCTGCCACAATCAACTGTTACAACCCGTCGCCGCAGATTACAGCGTCCTCCCAAACGCAGGGTGCAACGTTTTCATGGACTGGTCCAAACGGGTTTACATCGGGAGTTTCCAACCCGAACGTTTCAGTTTCAGGCTTCTATTACGTGACGGTGACCAATCCGGCCAACGGCTGTACCAACTCGGTCAATGTATGGGTACCCGACAATTTCAATGCACCCATCGTTTTTGCGGGCACCGACCGGGTAATCAACTGTTTGTTTCCCACGATTCTGGCAAATCCGGTGGGTACATCTACCGGTAATTTTATCACATACTCCTGGACAACCTGGAACGGTCTGATCCTTGACGGCGCCAACACGCTGTTCGCCCGTTTTGGTGAGCCGGGTTCCTACACACTAAAAGTGACCAATACAATCAGCGGTTGTTTCCGAATGGACAGTGTGACGGTCACGGAAAATCCGCCGGTGGAGATTCAGGCTTCTGTACAGACGCAGGTAACCTGTAATGGAGCTGCAACCGGCGTTGCAAGGGTAACTGCAGGTGGCGGATCAGGTACATTCTTTTACAACTGGTCTTCGGGCAGCACTGCCGCCACCGCTACAGGCCTTTCAGCTGGTATCCACACAGTGACAGTCACCGATTCCGATGGTTGTTCCGCTACATCGAGCGTTACCATTACTCAGCCTGCCGCGCTGGTTGTAAGTGCTTCAGCTACCGGACAAACCATGAGCGGGGTGAACAATGGTACGGCAACGGTCAGTATCAGTGGCGGAAATTTCCCCTATTCCATACTCTGGAGCACCGGTTCCACACTGCTGACAATCAATAATCTGGCTCCAGGCCAGTATTCTGTCACTGTAACGGATGTAAACGGATGTACCAAAACAGCCTCTGCTACAGTTAACCCTTTGCAGTGTTCTATTACTGGCGTAATCACTCCCGTCAATCCGACATGCAGCGGCGGCAATAACGGTTCCGCTTCCGTGGCAGTGAGCGGGGTGCCCAATCCTGTTTCCTATATCTGGTCGAACGGATCTCAAAGCCAGACTATTTCCAGCCTGCTGGCAGGAACATATTCAGTCACTGCTACCGGAGCCAATGGTTGCACTATTTCACTTTCAATACAACTGACTGCTCCTCAGCCCGTTACTGCTGTGGAAACTGCCAATTCGCCTGTTTCCTGTTTCGGTAGTCAGAACGGGAGCGCTACGCTGGATGCCTCCGGCGGAACGGGGCCATATACCTATACATGGTCAAACAACAGTACTGGTGCCGGTATATCCGGAGTTCCTGCAGGTACTTACACGTGTACTATTTCAGACTCCAGAGGATGTACAGCAACCCGGTCTGTGACGATTGGTGCTCCGGCTGCCTTGTCCGCGACATTGAGCGATGTTATCAATCCGGATTGTCCTGACAGTCAGAATGGTTCCGTCCTGGCCAGTGTGGCTGGCGGAGTAGCACCGTTCACCTATAACTGGTCAAACGGCTCTTCCACACCGGCACAAACCGGACTTGGAGTGGGTACCTACACGTGTACTATTACAGATGCCAATGGATGCACCGGCGTTGCTGCCGGCCAGCTGAGCGCAGCCGATAATACGCCCCCGCAGTTGCTTCTGAAAAATGCGGAAGTCGAACTCGACAGCAGTGGCCTGGTATCGGTCAGCCATACCCTTTTTGACAACGGAAGTTCGGATACAGGTTGTGGAATAGCAAGCTGGACCGTATCACCACAGAATTTCGACTGTTCAACGACGGGCTCCCGTGTTATTACCCTCACTGCCACCGACAGAAACGGAAATACAGCCACAGGAACCGCTACACTCGTGGTAACCGACCGCATAGCTCCCGGACTGATTTGTCCGGCCAGTCAGACGATTATGGGTTGTGCGAGTCAGGCATATTTCGATCTTCCACAGGTTACAGACAACTGCGTGTTAACGGGTCCCCCGGTACAGACCGCCGGATTGCCCTCGGGGGCTTCATTCCCTCAGGGTGTGACCATACAGCAGTTTTCGTATACGGACGGAGGTGGAAATACTGCCACCTGTCAGTTCACTGTTACAGCCAGTGAAGGTGTCAGTGTACAGATAGAGTCCGCACCGGCATCCTGTTCTGCTACCTGCAATGGCAGCGCGGTGGTAATACCCATGAGTGGCACGGTCGGCTCGGCTATGTGGAGTAACGGTCAGACAGGTCTGACTGCCGCCGATTTGTGCGCGGGGCAATATCAGGTGACGGTAACTGCCACGGCAGGATGCTCTCAGGTGTTCAGTACCAGTATTCAGGTGCTTGATACCGAAGCGCCGGTTCTGACATGCCCGTCCGGTGTAACTACCGGGGTATGCAACCCGGTTGCCACCTTCGGAATGCCTCAGGTACTGGATAACTGTCCTTTTAATCCTTCCGGTTTACAGCTTATTGAGGGTTTGCCCTCCGGATCTGTATTCCCGCTGGGTACCATCACAGAGACATACCGGTACACCGATGGCGGTGGCAACACTGCGCAGTGCAGTTTTACGGTAACCGTACAGCCGGTTGCCGGTATCAACTTTTCATTTGTAAACGCTACCTGCCAGGATGCCTGCGATGGTGTTGCAATCATTGAAACGGGAGGTGCTGCCTTTTCGGTTATCTGGAGCAACGGTGCTACAGGAACCACAATTACCGGTTTGTGTCCGGGAATGTATGAAGCTGAAATTACCGATCCCAACGGTTGTGAGCAAACGCAAACGGTTGTCATCGGGTCTCCGTTGCCGCTTGAAATAAGCAGTTTCCTGCTTACCAATGATATTGGCAATCTCGGTGCCGGAAAAATTCAGGTGAGTATTGCAGGAGGAACGGCACCATATTCGTACAACTGGAAACTCAACGGGCAGCCGTTTTCCATGGAAAAGGATATTTACAATCTGTACCCGGGTGAATATACGCTGGAAGTACACGATGCGAACAACTGTAGTCTGGCAAGCCAGATATTCACGGTCAATTCGTTTGTCAGCACATCTGCACCGGAAACGGGCAGCGTACTTGTCGCTTTTCCCAATCCGGCTACAACCGGACTTGTCCTGAAGATAGACGGTACTGATGACGAAATAAGGGCGGTGTCAGTGACAGACATGACCGGTAGGTTACTGTACAGCCAGACAGCGCAGGAGTACAGCCAGACACACTATCTCGATCTGAGCGGATTCCCGGCTGGTATTCTGCTCGTGCGCGCACAGACGCGGAACGGATGGGTGGGTACAAAAATTGTGAAAAACTAGTTTTCTTTCCCGTATCTGGCACTTATCCAGGCAGGAACGATGATTGCGCCTGCCAGCAGATAGCCGTAGTAGGCCATTCCGCGCCAGATCAGGGCAACTACAATACCGATGCCCAGCGGCACATAATCGCTGATGAAATTGGCCAGTGCTATTTCAGCGAGACCTGCGCCGCCGGGTGTCGGACTGAATGCCATAATGGTGAACATGGCTACCAGTCGGGCGTAGATGAATGCCTGTGTGGCACCGTCAACGGGAATAGCGGGAACGAGTGCGATAATAATACAGTTGATCATCAGGAACTTGCCCGTCCAGGAGCCCAGTGTCCCGAGTAATACCTTCAGATGAAAACGCCATTTCTGAGCCTTCATCTCGTCAGCGGCGAGAATGAACTCGTCGCCGAGTAGTTCCAGTTTAGCCGATTGTTTTTTCAGGAAAGGCCGTCGTGCAAACCAGTGCAGCAGTGACTTGCCCAGATCAGGCCGCACGAAGATGAAAAGACTGAGCAGTGCCCAGTAACAGGCCATCATGGTATAGGTGAAGAAGAACGCACCGCTGGCCAGTCCAACATCGTCGAAACTCTTCATACCGGGAAATAACATGGACGGGCCGTAAATCAGCAGCATGACCGGCAGCAGAAAGACAAAAAAGCCGGTGTCACATATCATGGTATAGAATACAGCGGCCGCTGTTCTGCCCGCCGACAACTTCTCTTTGGTCAGTACGAACAGCATGACCAGCGGTCCACCCTTTGCAGTAGGCGTCAGTGCGCTGCTGAACTCCCACAAAACAATGAGCTCCATGCACTTGCGGAAAGTAAACTGTCCGTGAGCAAGTGTCCAGAGCCTGAATGAATAAGACAGGTGCCGCAGAATCAGGAGCACAAGCGCCAGGGATAGCCACAGGAAAGCCGTTGTTGACCAACTGATAGCGCGAAACTTTTCAGGATCGAACTGGCGATAAAAGAGATAGCCTACGGCCAGCATGCCCAGTGATACGGGCAGAATCATTCTGGAGAGGCGGACGGACCGCACAAACTTTTTCCCTTCCTCGTCCAGTGCGCGGAGGTCGGATTCGGGGAGTGACTGATTTTCCAAGATGTGGTTTTAAAGTTTCAACAGGTCAACGCTGTAATACAGGCTGATACCCTGAA
>CAIYFY010000026.1 GCA_903925535.1 uncultured Bacteroidota bacterium
AGTTACAATTTACTCGGATGCGGGTTCTTCTACTACAGGATCTTCGGTTCAGAATAATAACAACAATTTTTCCAATATTACACTTACTGGCGCTACGACCATGGCAGGCTGGTCCAATACGGATGGAACGGGCTCTACGCCAGTCAAAACCATAACTGGCAACACTTTCAGCAACTGGAGTTGCGGCTCCTCTGCTGTCACCGTCTTCACTTGCAATTATGGCGGAAATACCAGCATATCTGCCAACACAATTTCCACTATTACCGGCACCGGTGCCATTACCGGCCTGAGCCAGGGTACGTCCGGATCCATGACAACACTCAATATTTCGGGCAATACGATAACGGGACTCACTTCTTCCGGTACCGGGGGGAATGTGATCGGTCTCACCAGTGGCGCCCCTTCAACAGTGACAACTGCCAACTATTTCAACAATACGATTGGATCGCTATCTTCAACAGCGGCCACAGTAACAGGTATGACCATCAGCGGAGCTACTGCCAACAATATTTACGGTAATAAAATCCACACTTTGTCCAGTTCCAATACCTCGGGTGTTGTGACTGGTATCGTGGCATCGGCAGGTACTACCAATACCATTTACAATAATATAATAGGTAACCTTACTGCTTCTTCTGCTGGCCTTGCCAATGCTGTTATCGGTATGAACCTGTCTGGCGGAACCACAGTAAACGCCTCTTTTAACACTGTTTATCTGAACAATCTGACCAGCTCAGGTACTCTTTTTGGCGCCTCCGGTATTTTCACATCTGTATCTCCTTCAATTACATTACGCAACAATCTGGTAACAATCACCGGAACTGCCAGTGGTGCCAGCGGCTATATCGTTGCACACAGGAGAACTTCAGGAACAGCTGGTACGGTGCCTGGTAACTATACCACCAGCTCGAATAACAACCTCTTCCACGCTGGCACCCCCGGAGCTACAAACCTGATTTATATCGAGGGTACGAGTACATTTACCAACGCCCATCAAACGATGGCAGCCTACAAAACATTCATGGGGAATCGTGATCAGCAATCTGTGACGGAGGTGCCTGTTTTTCAAAGTACAACCGGAACAAGTACGGATTTCCTGAAATTCAGCGTGACCATACCTACACAAATTGAAGGCGGCGGCACTCCTGTATCAGGTATTACGACTGATTTTGGAGGTACAACCCGAAATACCACTTCTCCCGACATGGGCGCCTGGGAACTCGAAGGAATCGCCGCCGACCTCACGGTGCCGGCCATTTCCTACACTGCCCTTCCCACTACACTCTGTACCAACGGCCCAGCGCTTACAGCCACCATCACTGATGGCAGCGGAGTCAATGTTGCCCCCGGTACCGCTCCTCGCCTGTACTACAAGAAGTCAGCAGATGCCAATACCATCGCAGGTAATACCGCTGCAGACAATGGCTGGAAATTCGTGGAAACAACCTCAACTTCTTCGCCTTTCTCTTTCACTCTGGATGGTGCATTGCTGCAATCGCCCATAGCAGGTGGTGATATAATCCAGTATTTTGTTGTCGCACAGGATAATGCAACCACCCCCAACGTAGGTGCCGTTGTTGCGACCTTTTCAAGCGCTCCCACATCAGTAGCCCTTACTTCCGCCTCCTTCCCGGCCAGCGGCACAAACAGCTACAGCGTATCCACAGCACTCCCTGCAAGCGTAACGATCGGGGCCAGTGGCGACTACCCGTCACTGACCGGTACCGGCGGTCTCTTTGCAGCCATTAATGCCTCTGGCCTGTCAGGCAATACCACGGCAACTATTCTGGATGCTTCCATCACCGAAACCGGCACAGTTGCGCTTAACCAGATAGCCTATGGTTGCTCAGGTCCGGTAACACTGACAATCAAACCTCAGACTGTGTCCACGCTCACAGGCAGTGTGGCTTCCGGAGCTCTCATCAAACTGAACGGAGCCGATAATGTGATTATTGACGGCAGCAACAGTGGAGGAACTGACAGGAGTCTCACTATTACCAACACAGCCACAACGGCTCCCACAGCAATCTGGATATCAAGTGCCGGTACAGGTATGGGTGCTACTGGCAATACCATCAGAAACTGTACAATCAACGCCGCTTCAGCGACAACGGCCACTGCCTACGGTATCTCGGTTTCAGGCGCCACCACAGGTTCCTCCGGTGCCGACAATGACAATATCACGATTCAGAATAACCTGATTACATCTACCAACGTGGGTGTTTATGCTGTCGGTTCGGCCGCAGTTTCTGCGGGCGGCCTGGATAACCTGGATATTTCTGGTAATACCTTCAACGGTGTAAGTGCTTCCACGCTGACAGCACTTTTCGGGATACGTACTGGAAATACCCTGGGTACCACTATTGCCCGGAATAACCTGAGCCTTTCGTATGCCGCAGGTGGCCAGCCAGTCGGCATATCTCTGGAAACAGGTGTCAGCGGAGCGCTGGTTACCAGAA
>CAIYFY010000027.1 GCA_903925535.1 uncultured Bacteroidota bacterium
AGCTTCATAGACACTTTCCAGCAAGCCAGGTCCTGGTGCGGTGTGCACCCGAAATGCGGTGCCTCTGATCAGACAAGTAATTTCATTTGTTTCCATTAGATTTACTAGTTTTCTGTGTAAAATCTGCGCAAAACATCTGCGTGACATCTGCGCGAAAAACCATTTACCCTTCCCACCTGAAAATCAGCTAATAATGGCATAGAACCATTACTCTCTCTACTTATTCCTGGCCCCCCTTTAGTGTTGGTTTCTCACAGATTTTACACAGATGTTTTGCGCAGATTTTACACAGAATCGCACTCAAGAGAAGGAGTTTATAGTGCGTTTAATGCTGATTTTTCCAGTCATGGCCGATACTTTTTTTCGGGTACCGCAAAACTGCTGCTGCCAACGTACCTTTGCGGCTCTTTTCACATATTTACTACAAACAAGGTGCTAACAGTTCACAACGTCGGGCTACAATTTGGAAAGCGGGTGCTTTTTGATGAGGTCAATCTGAAATTTACAAAAGGCAACTGCTACGGTGTAATCGGAGCAAACGGGGCTGGAAAATCCACCTTCCTGAAGATTCTGTCGGGAGCCATAGACAGTACGCGCGGCAGCATAGAGATCACGCCGGGCGAACGCATGGCTGTACTTTCCCAAAACCACTTTGCCTTCAACGAATATCCGGTGATGGATACGGTGATTATGGGTTACCCCCGGCTGTACAGCATCATGAAGGAGAAAAATGCCATCTATGACAATCCAAACGCCACCGAGGAGGAATCCATGCGGGCGGCGGAACTGGAAGGTGAGTTCGCAGAAATGAACGGATGGATGGCCGAGAGCGATGCGGCAGAATTACTCAGCAATCTGGGGGTACCCGAATCGCTGCACTACTCTCTCGTGGCCGACCTCACAGGCTCCGACCGCGTGAAGGTGCTGCTGGCCCAGGCGCTGTTCGGCTCTCCCGATATTTTGCTTATGGACGAGCCCACCAATGACCTGGACGCCGAAACGACCGACTGGCTCTGCGATTTTCTGGCCGATTATCAGAATATTGCCATTGTCGTGTCGCACGATCGCCACTTCCTCGACATGGTGTGTACCCACGTGGTGGATGTGGATTTTGGCAAAATCCGGATGTTTACGGGCAACTACACTTTCTGGTATGAAACCAGCCAGATCATGGCCCGCCAGATAGCGGATAAAAACAAGAAAACAGAGCAAAAACGGCAGGAAATGATGGAGTTTATTGCCCGTTTTTCGGCCAATGCATCCAAATCAAAACAGGCAACCAGCCGTAAAAAAGCCCTCGAAAAACTCAACCTGGAGGAAATTCAGGCATCCAGCCGAAAATATCCCTACATCTCCTTCCGCCCCGAGCGCGAACCCGGTGATGTGATTCTGGACATTCAAAAGCTGAGTGTCAAAAATAATGTGGGCGAATACCTGTTCAAGGACCTGTTTCTTCGCCTGAACAAGGGCGACAAAGTAGGCGTGCTGAGCAGGAATGCCATGGCGGTGTCTGCGCTGTTCGACATTCTTTCCGGGGAGGAGGAGCACTTTGAAGGCGAATTTCAATACGGACAAACCATTTCTTTCCAGTACCTGCCCAACGACAACGGCAAGTACTTTACCGGAGATCAGGACCAGCACCTGATGGACTGGCTGCGGCAATATTCCAAAGAGAAAGACGAGGCGTTCATCCGCGGATTTTTGGGCCGCATGCTGTTCAGTGGCGAGGAGGTATTCAAAAAATCCAGCGTTTTGTCGGGCGGGGAAAAGGTGCGCTGCATGTTGTCCAAAATCATGCTGGCCAACCCGAACATGCTGATTCTGGATGAACCAACCAACCACCTGGACCTGGAATCCATCACAGCGTTGAATACCGGAATGAAGGACTTTACCGGCAATATTATTTTTACCTCACACGACTATCAGTTGCTGGACTCCGTCGCTAACCGTATCGTGGAAATTACCCCGCGCGGCCTGATTGATCAGTCCATGTCGTACGGCGAATACCTGCACAGCGACAAAATCAAGAAGCTGCGGGCGGAGATGTACGCTGTTTAACCGCAGAGTTGCGCAGAGTATGACGCAGAGTTTCGCAGAGAAAAATTGTTTGACTCCTCTGCGGTTCACTCCGCGTAACTCTGCGGTAAAACTCTGCGTAACTCTGCGGTTAAAATCCGCTCAACTCCGCGGTTAAACTCCGCTCAACTCCGCGGTTAAACTCCCGATTTATTGCATCAGCAGTACCCTCGTATTCCCCCCACCCGCGACTCGAAGACAGTACACACCGGCCGGCAGACCTGAACAATCCACCTGCTCCACCAGATTACCCTGAATCGTGCGCCGCAAAACAGGCAAACCGGCACTGTTGTACAGCTCCAGCCAGCCCTTTCCGGCACCGCGCACATTCAGCACGCCGGTTGACGGATTGGGAAAAACCACCGGTGCCCGGTTCTCCGTATTGCCCGTCTCGTACACATCAGTCGAACCGGCATACTCGTTTGCTCCGATATCACCATAGGAACCCGACAAAGACGGATTACCCCAGTAGTCAGTCGGAACCATATCCACACCAAACCGCGACGCCAGGTCAAGTCCGGCATCAATAGCCGGCGAACCGGGTGCAAGCCGGTAGGCTGTCAGTTCGCCGGGAGCCTGCGGATAAATTGTTCCGCCCGCACCTGCGCCTGCGAGCTGCGGGTCGGCCACAATACCCGTTTCGGCGCCTCCCGTCATCTCGTTGCCGGTGGCACCTCTCCAGGCCTCCAGTGTATTGTACTCTGCCCCCTGATATCTGATCAGAAAAGGGGCTCCCGACGACCAGTACAGGTTACCTGCGAAATAGCCGGAGTAACCCGCCGGGACGTCCACCAGCGGGTCACCACCCGTGGTGACAAAGATATTGTTGAACACCCGGGCATGGGTGATTCCGGTGTACCATTCAGTTATCTTGAACGCGGCCTCGCTGTTGTTAGCAGGAGCCGGTGTTATATATATGGTGTTGTTGTGTACCAGACAGCTGTCCATCACCGTGGTACTACCCTCCTTGAACAGCGTGATGCCCGCCGCATTGTGCCGGCCGTCGTTCTCGCTGACATTATATCGGCATATATTGTTCTTCCACGGACGCCCGTTGAGCATCTGCCCCATCAGAAAGCCTCCTCCATCGTTGTCATGCGAGTAGTTGTACTGCATGATACAGTGCGTGGAACCACCGTCGAGGTCGAATCCCAGGCCATCGCAGGTGCTGGTGCTGTGATTGCTGAAGCTTTCGTTGTACTGTATGGTTACGCCGCGCGCATCGTACACCCATATTCCGCCGGGTCCGCCGCAGTGTATGTTGCCGGCGCCGTTATTGAATGCCACACAGTGCTCAATCAGGCCTCCGTCGGTATTGCTCAGCACAATTCCGTTGCCCCTGATGGCATTCGGATCGGGTACGCCCGGATTATTCCAGGAAGTACAATGAGTAATGGTCACATTTTTATGCGGATAGCCCACGTAATTATTGAATCCGATGTAGCCGTACACCAGTATGCCATCCCACAGATTGTCGTGTACTGCCAGACCGTCGAGCATGAGGTTTTCATAGCCCGTGTTGCCATTCCAGCTCCCGATTTTCACCCCTGTTTTGCCGAAATTTTTAACCTCCAGGTTGTAGAAACTGATTCCCCGCAGTTTGACATCACCCGGCAGATCAGCGTAAAAGCTGAGTCCGTCCTGGTTGTTTGTATTCATCCCGGAGCCGGTCAGGATCAGATTTTCCACCCGGATGCCCTGCGTGTTGTAGGCGAAAATACCGTAACTGTTTCCCGCGTTCAGGGTAGCCCTGCCGGTACCGTAGGAGGAAACGGTAAAAACAGCATCCGGACTGTTCCCGTCGCTGCTGTCGAAGTATATATTTCCGTAAAACGTATCGCCGCCCCTGAAAAACAGGTTGTCGCCGGGAGCAAACTGTATCGAATTAACCTTTGAAACAGTTTTCCAGGCCGTAGCGGCAGAGGTGCCGCTGGCCGCATCATTGCCGGCTGCGCTCACATAGTAGCTGGTTGAAAACGCCGGAAAGGCAATCATTGAAAAAAGACAAACTGCAAGAAGTTTGCGCATGACCATTCAGTTTATGTGAAAGAATGTATTTCAGACAGCCTTGACCACCATCAGGTAAAAAATGATGAGCGGTGGTATCATCACGATGGTGCCCAGTATTCCCCAGTAGATGATCAGCAGGTCAATTTTCCGGTCGGAAGTGCCATCCTGCTCCACAGCGCGGAACAGGCGGTTCTGGAGAAAAATCAGCGGGAAAGACAGGCCCCACATCAGGAAAAGCAGCATATCGGACTGAAAAAGCCACGGCTGACTTCTGCTGCCGCCGAGCACCGAGGCCAGACACAGTCCGTTCAGTACCGTCAGCGCCAGTCCGGGCATGGTAATCAGCAGATCGGTGAGCTCGAGCAGCCGGCACGCGAAACGCAGCAGTGCCTTGTCGCGGGAATAGTAGGCAAACATGAACCAGACCGGGCCCACGGTCATATTTCCGATGAACAGGATAACACCGGCAATATGCAGCACCTTGTGCCACTGCAGGGACAACACCGGCTCAAACTTCATCAGTCCCAGAAACTCGGCGAGCGTCAGGCACATCAGAATCAGTCCGTTCAGGATGGAAAAAGCGGCTATTTTGTTTAGTTTCATGACAGGAATGGCTGGTGTGGAAGAATTAACGCAAATCAAACTGATAAATGGCATTGACAATGAGCCCGGTATTGTACTGAAAGACGTTCTTGCCTTCTATCAGTCGTCCGTATTGCAGAATCTGGTTGATAATACCGCCTTCCAGTTTCAGGTTTTTACCCGCCTGAAAGCCGATCAGCGCTCCGATTCGATTCTGGTCGAACACATTGACATTCACGTTTTTGCCGAATCCGATGAAAATTTCGTCGTAAAGCACTCCGTACAGCTTGTCGGGAAGCCAGCCACCCGGCTGATACTTCACCCTGAACATATATCTCATCCGGTTTAGCAAGGGAAATTCATCCTCTTTTTCCACAGACGCCGATGAGTAGCGACCCAGCAATCGCTGCTCGAGTATAAACCGGTGCGATAAATCGGCCTTGCCCTCCCTGTGCGACAATTGCAGCATCTCGTATATCCGGTGTTCGGTGAAATCGCGACCCAGACTGTTCAGCGGGAACTCGCCGTAGTCGTAGGTCTCAATCCAGGCATAACCCAGTCTGGCAAGCACCGTCGGTCTCAGCTGGTAGTTGATACCAACCCTCAGAAGACTCTGCTGCCATGAGGTAACGAGATTTGTCCGGCGCCACTGGTATTCGGTGTGCAGACTGACCTTGTCGCTTAGCTGAAAAGTTCCGAAGTAGTTATACCAGCCAATGGTGTTGTTGGTTGCGTATCTGTTGTTTTGTCCGAACGATACATTCAGACACACCAAGGCGAACAGGAAGCAGAACAGGGTTCTTTTTTTCATAATTGATTGTTGCAGCGGGCAGATCAGTCTCCACAAGCCAGCTTGTTTAATTATTTTCTTCATAATAATACGAATAATCAATACCTTTCATATACATTTCCCGGTCGTTGATTTTGGTGGTCAATGCGGTTTGTATCAGTTGCAACAATACACTGCTATCTACCGTGCTGATAATCATGGCGTTCATGTAATTGGCTTTGCTAATCTTGCTCCAGTCCACACATTTTTTCAGTTGTTTTTTGAGCATCAAATCCAACCATAATCGGGTGCTTCTGCCATTGCCTTCCATAAAAGGGTGAGCCTTGTTCATGGAAATGTATTTTTCAATAATTTCTTCAAAATTTGTTTTTGGCATTTGGTCTATCTGCTGCAAAGTAGTTTTCAAATGTTGGGCATACACAAAGGAATACCCGCCCTTAGAAATACTTTTTTCTCTGATTTGCCCTGCAAAATCGTACAAGCCGCCAAACAGATAGGCATGTATTTGTTGCAGCCCTTTAGTTGTACCTGTTTCAAATTCATCTATCAAATTGCTTTCAAAAAGGGTGTAGGCTTTTTTCTTGCTTTGCCCGTCAATACTGGTATCGCTGTACAAAAACCAATCTAAAAACTTCATAGATCTGTTATTCGGGAAATTTTTAGCCAATGCAGTTACCCCATCGCTGTCAAGCATATCGGTATTGTACTTTTTACCGTCGGCTGCAATTAATTTCAGTTGGGTAGTAGCACTAACCAACTCGTTTTTTTCCCTCTTGAGCCTGGCTTTCAGGTATTTCCAGTAGTTTCGCACTTTGGTATAATCCCCTTCTTCATTCAAAATACCCACAATATCCAATACAGAAAACCACCATTTGGCATTTTGCTCATCCCAAACAGCACGTACTTCGGAGTCGTTAAAAAAACGTACAGATATTTTTTGCTTCAAACTCATTTTACTGCTTGCTTCAACTGATTCAATATCGTTTGACTTTTCTCAAACGAGGTATGAAAGTAAACCCCCGACCAACACTACCTTGTCTTTCCGGCTCCTTTCCGGGAGTATTCCCCGAAGTTCCTTTACAAAACGAAAAAAGTGTTCTGGATACACCCTGCCGGCTGACTCAGGCCACTTCAGCGGTGTGGTTAACACCCTCTATCAGGGAAATGATTCTTGATGACGTTATCTCATCAAACACCCCCATTATTCCACTCGTGTTTATATCGGTAAATGGTGGTTCAAACAACATCGCCGGTTCAATAATACCTTTAACCGTAAAAAAGTTAATGATGGTATCTATAAACCGAATTTGCTGAGAGTTCAGGGTTTGAACGCCCAATATTTCCCCAAAGGCAAGTTTCGCAGCATTGACATCCAGTCCAACAATGCCCCTGATAAATTTACCCAACGGTTGTTCACCGTATGCTTTTACAAACTCATCTTTTGTACCCAATTCCCCTTGCTCAAACAGCATGCGTTCCAATTCAACCAATTCACCTTCAGTAATTTGGATGTTGTTTCTGATTTTATGGATGGTCATGTGATTACTGTGTTGTTTCAGGTACTGCTCAACTTTACGTTTATAGGCATCCAGATCATTAAACCCATAAACCAGTGGGTGTACCTGAGCATCACCTTCAAACTCATCTTTGAACATGGTATAGTAAATAACCGTGCTTTCAAAATCAATAAACTTGATCAGCTCTCTGAGTTCAGTTCTCAAGCGTTCAATGGCAGGAATGTCTCCGGCAGTCCAGAATGTTTTACTTTGAGCATCTTGAATGAAGTCCATTTTTTTCGCAACGGAAGGAATGCCGGCTTTTTTGGCCAGTTTACCTGCTGTTGTAACCACCCTCTGAATGAGTCCGGCCTGTTTCTTCTCCCCATTCAAAACCGATAGCTGAATATCCAGCATCAACGCATCAAACCGTTTGGCCATTTCATCCTGATCGGTTTCTGTGATCAAAGGTGCTATATGATCAAACAGTTCCTTTATATCCAGGTCGGTCAAGGCATTCCAGGCATTCGGATCTCTGTATTTTTCAACTTCACGCCAATGTTGACGAACGATAAAACTGTCTGTATTGAGTGACTGCGTTTGCAAGATTAAACCTTGAAGCAGGGCGCGGCCATATTCTTTCAATTCCGTTTCATCCTGATTTTGTAACACAAATGACAATCGCAACCTGAGTTCAAACAGTCGCTGACTCAGCGACTTGCCCGAAGTGCCCTCAATTCCTTTTGGCTTGTTGTTAAAGAACTCAAAGTTTTCGCAGAAATCAAAAATCATGAATTCCTTTTTATCAATACCAAACCCAAACAGGTCTTTGCATAATCGGGTTCCCCTGCCAATCATCTGCCAAAATTTGGCACTGCTGCGAACAGGCTTGAAGAACACCAGATTGGCTACCTCCGGAACGTCAATCCCCGTGTCCAGCATATCCACCGACACTGCAATTTGCGGCATGTTTTGTTTGCCCTTGAATTTGTTGAGCAGGTCGTATTTGTATTCTTCGTGATAATCAATCACCTTTAAAAAATCGCCTTTGTATTGAGGGTACTGGTTGTTAAAACGCTCCTCAATAAACCTGGCATGTTTGTGAGACCTGGCAAAAATGATGGTCTTGCCCAGCTTGTCACCGCCCTCTACTTTTATTCCGTTAACCATCAGGTGACCCAGCACTTTATCAACGGTGTCGGCATTAAACAACCATTTGTTCAATGCACTGGAATCTATTTCATCCGGAAACTCCCCGGTCACTGGATCCGTGAATTGTTCTTCGTATTTAAGTTTTTCCTCTTCACTCAGCTCTTCATACTTTATTCCATTTCGCTGGAATTTAATCGGAACCGATATTGCCCTGGGTGGAACCAGAAATCCGTCATTCACCGCCTGGTCCAATTCATAAGCATAGGTTGGATTATTGGGTTCCACATTAAAAAGTGCATAGGTATCTCTGTCTGCCTCCATTTTAGGGGTTGCCGTTAAGCCTATACGTATTCCGTCAAAATATTTAAAAATGGATTTGTAACGGTTGTACACCGAGCGGTGAATCTCATCGAATATAATGAGATCGAAATGCCCGATACTGTAATAACGATTATCGCCATCCACTTCTCCATCAATCATATTTATCATGGTTTGATAAGTGGAGAAAACAATGCGACTACTTTCATCCTCTTTTTCCTTCGTTAAATCAACCGCAGGCAAGTGAGGCAGGTTATCGTTCATACTTGTTTTGGCCTGATGCACCAATGCATTTCTATCAGCCAAAAACAAAATTCGTTTAGCCCAATTCGCTTTGCTCAAAAAGTCAATCAATGAAGCGGCAACTCTCGTTTTCCCCACACCCGTTGCCATTACCAATAGCGCTTCCCGGTGTTTGTTTTCCAACACCTCGGCTATTTTTCGGATGGCTTCGTGCTGGTAATACCTGTCCGTAATATCATCGTTTATTTTCTGGCTGGCCAATGGCTTTTTAAAAATCCTGCGTTGAATGAGTGTTTGCAGCTCATCCCTGGTGTAAAAGCCGAATACTTCCCTGGGGGCATAATCGGCATCATCCCAAATCCATGTTTGAAACCCGTTGGTATAAAAAATAACCGGGCGCTGTCCGTATTCCTTTTGCAGACAGTCTGCGTAGCATTTTGCCTGGTGTTGACCGACACGCGGATCTCTGCTGGTACGCTTGGCTTCAACCACCGCAACGGGCCTGCCATCATCACCCCACAACACATAGTCCACCTTGCCATCTCCATTAGAACCATTGGCCTGGGGCATACAGTTTTTAACGGGGTACTCAGGCACGTTCACTCCAAAAGGATCCCAGACAGCTTCCCGCAACAACGTATCAATGTATATTTTACGGGTAAGATCTTCGTTCGGGTCAATGGGCGGTGGTACAAAAGCGC
>CAIYFY010000028.1 GCA_903925535.1 uncultured Bacteroidota bacterium
CCTTTCGGACTGAATTTAAAAAGTCAGAATTTATGTCAACTGCCACAGGTGAAATCAGGAAAGTTACCACCCACGTCATCCAGTCCATGAAAGACCGCGGAGAGAAAATTGCCATGCTCACGGCATACGACTTCTCCATGGCGCGCATTTTCGACGAAGCAGGCATAGACATTTTACTGGTAGGCGACTCTGCCTCCAATGTCATGGCTGGCCACGAAACGACATTACCGATCACACTTGACCAGATGATATACCACGCCCAGTCGGTCGTGCGCGCCGTGAGTCGTGCCATGGTAGTGGTTGACATGCCGTTTGGTTCGTACCAGTCCAACTCGGAAGTAGCGCTTTCAAGTGCCATACGTATTATGAAAGAATCGGGGGCGCATGCAGTCAAGCTGGAGGGCGGCGCAGAGGTGGAAGAGAGTATCAGAAGAATCCTGCTGGCGGGCATACCGGTGATGGGGCACCTTGGACTTACCCCGCAGAGTATCTACAAGTTCGGCACCTATACCGTGCGGGCAAAAGAGGAACAGGAAGCCCAGAAACTCCGCGATGACGCGAAATTGCTGGATGAACTCGGTTGCTTCTCTCTCGTTCTGGAAAAAATACCTGCCAGGCTCACTAAAGAAGTATCCGAGAGTATATTGATTCCCACCATCGGCATCGGCGCAGGCAAACACGCCGACGGACAGGTGCTCGTTTCGCACGATATGCTCGGCATTACCAAAGACTTTAACCCGCGCTTCCTGCGCAGATACGCCGAACTGTTTCAGGTCATGACAGCTGCCACCCAAAGCTATATCTCCGATGTAAAATCAAGAGATTTCCCGAGTGACAAGGAGCAGTATTAATGGGAATTACTGTTTCAGGACAGTCTGTGCTGGAATGCGTGATAAAGCCCATTTATAAAAACACAGTTTTTTTGGTACAATTTTTGCCACTTCACTACTATCAGGCCAATTATTGATTCAAAACAATGTACTGGGGAACCTGCTGATAATTATCATTTTAATCCCGGCATTTTTTGGAGTAGCTTTGTGACAATTTCTTTTAATATGCGAATCCTCAGCGTCATAACTCTGTTTTTCCCGTCTTTATTATCTGTACTGCTGCTTTCCTCCTGCGGCAGTCCTGAAGAGAAATTTCACAGTGCCAGAACCAGTCTTCAGACTGTAGTTCGGGGCAATCTGAAAGATGCGCAAAGCGGGAGTCCGCTTTCCGGTGTAAGACTCTCTGTTTTCTCAGCCAGTGGCAGTCTGGAGGAATGGCTCCGAAAAGATATAGGAGTAAGAATTTACAGCGAGACGAGTACGGACGAACGCGGCAATTTCGAATTCAGGTTCGAGTCTGACGGTTATGATGTGTATTATCTGGGCTGCTCTGAACTGCCCGCAGGATACCTCCAATGGGCCGACAACCATGGTATCAGGTATGATGTCGGACTCAATACATCCAATTTCTACGACAGAACTGGTGAGCGACTTCGTATAGAGCACATGCGCGATTACGATCTGACACTCCTTCCCGCTGAAACAGACGTAAATCCGGACGCAAAAGATGTCATGATCTCGGAGTACAAAAACAGCTCATCGGGATTCTGACAGAAGTTGCTTCCTGTTTCCGAGCCACAACAGATAAATCCAGCCGGCCAGACTCAGCAACCCTGTAGTCCAGAATACTGCCGGAATCCGCTCAAAATGATTGGCGAAGTACCACCCGGAGAGCAGTGCGCCTCCTCCGATGGCTATTTCCAGTGAAATATACATTGTGGCAAGAGCCCTGCCCTTTCTGCCCGGTTCTCCCAAATCAACAGCCCACGCATTAATCGCCGGAGAAAATATTCCGTTGGCAAGTCCGAATACAGCCGCAGCAGCAAAGAGCATTACTTTTGTTTCAGCCAAAGCAAAGGCGCCCATCGCAACGGCAATGGCAACGGCCGATGCACGCAGTACCGGCACACGCCCCATCTGATCTGACAGCCTGCCTGCCGAAAAACGCGTCAGCACACTGGCAATGGTGAAAATACTGAAACACGTACCCCGATTTTCCACCCCGAGTCTGTCGCTCATGTCGGGCATCAGGGTGAGTATTACCCCGTAACTGGCATAACACAATATCATCGTAATTGCCACCGGCAACACCAGCGGATCAAATATGTCTGTACGCCCAACCTTCAGATGCTGCCACTCAAATTTCCGACGTTTATGCAGGGTTTCGGGTAAATTCCAGAGTATCGCCATGGAAACAACTGCGAGCAGGGCAGATACGTAAAACATGTAGTTGATGCCCCATGTCCTGGTGAGCCACCCCCCAAAAAGTGGTGAAATACTCGCTCCCACACTGAATGTTATTCCCAGAAAACCCATCGCCTCTCCCCTGTTTTCCTCACTTACTACATCGGCGACGTAGGCCGATGTACCGGTCGGTTTGAAGCCGGTAGAAAATCCGTGAAAAAAACGAAGCGCCAGAAACCCCGAAACAAAGGCCAGCCACGGATACAGCAGGCTGCTGACCACACAGGCTATGGTTCCCACATACATAACCGGTATCCGACCAATTGTATCGGTGAGTTTACCACTGAAAGGCCTCGAAATGCCGGCAGTAATCGTGAAAAGGGCTATAATCCACCCCTTGTACCCCTCTCCACCCATACCCGTCAGGTATGCTGGCAACTCCGGTATCATCATACTGAAACTTCCTGCAAACAGGGCGTGAGAAATACAAAGCAGAATAAACGGCCGCGTATATAAAGTACCGGCCTTTTTAGTAGGATTCATTCACAAAGGTACGCATACAGTATGCACCCAGTTGCGGTTTACAGCGCAAAAAAAGAAGTTCTGTTTATTGAAAATTATATTGTCGCTGTATATTTGCACCCGCTAAATGCAAATGCCACTTTAGCTCAGCGGTAGAGCAGCTGATTCGTAATCAGCAGGTCGAGGGTTCAAATCCCTTGAGTGGCTCCAGGCCGGTTACTAAATTGGTGCTCTTTAGCCTTACTCACTACCCGATTCGGGATGTAGCGCAGCCCGGTAGCGCGCGTCGTTCGGGACGACGAGGTCGCTGGTTCGAATCCAGTCATCCCGAC
>CAIYFY010000029.1 GCA_903925535.1 uncultured Bacteroidota bacterium
ATGCAGGACATCAAAAAACTTGCACAGGATCTTCGCCAGGAAGTGTTGACCGTAAAAGAGGCGCGAGCCAGTCAAAAGTAACACTGTATCAGCGAAGAAATCACGACGGCGGGCCAGCATTTGCTGTCCCGCCGTTTTACTTGGCAGTCTGCGGAACTTTCAGTCTGCGCTTGTTTCTCAGGTATTGCCTGAGTGCCAGTACTGCAGCCACTTCTGCATTTTTATTGTCCATTTCCGTCAGTTTGGCCGGAGTATAGTACTGGTTTACAAAATGTGTGTCGAAGTCGGCACGCACGAATGCCTCGTGGCCCATCACGAACAATCCAAAGGGCAGGGTAGTGGCTACCCCTTTTACTTCGTACTGCCTGATGGCATCTTTCATTTTCCGGATAGCTTCTTCCCGGTTAGCTCCGTGCACCACGAGCTTGGCCAGCATGGGATCGTAATAGATTGGCACGTCCATACCCTCCTCGAAGCCTCCATCAACCCGGATGCCTTCACCGGAAGGTACCCGGTAGCGCTCCAGCCGGCCCACGCTGGGCAGGAAGTTGTTCAGCGGGTCTTCCGCATACACGCGCAACTCGAGTGCGTGACCGTTGATTTTCAGGTCGTCCTGGGAGTATCCCAGTTTTTCACCCCTGGCCACCCTGATCTGCCATTCCACGAGGTCGAGTCCGGTGATCATTTCTGTGACCGGATGTTCCACCTGCAGACGGGTATTCATCTCAAGAAAGTAAAAGTTTCTGTCGGAATCTATCAGAAACTCGACAGTTCCTGCTCCTTTGTAGTTGCACGACTGCGCCACGCGCACGGCGGCCTCGCCCATGGCTTTTCTAAGTTCCGGCGTCAGGATAGCCGACGGTGCTTCCTCCACTACCTTCTGGTGGCGGCGCTGTATGCTGCACTCGCGTTCGAACAGGTAAACAATATTCCCGTACTGATCACCCATGACCTGCACTTCGATATGCCGCGGTCCGGTGACATACTTCTCTATGAACACGGAGCCGTCGCCGAAAGCCGAAACGGCCTCGGAAATGGCTCTTTCCATCTGTTCGCGGGTGTCTTCCTCGCGCTCCACTATCCGCATTCCCTTTCCACCACCACCGGCGGATGCTTTTATCAGGATCGGATAACCCACCCTTCGGCCTATTTCAATGGCCATATCCACGTCGGTAATAGCCTGCTCTATACCCGGTACCATGGGTACGTTGAACCGTTTGGCTGCCTCCTTGGCTGCGAGCTTGCTGCCCATCACCTCTATACTTTCGGGACTTGGGCCGATGAATGTGATGCCGGCGGCTTCCACGGCACGTGCAAAGCCGGCGTTCTCGCTCAGGAACCCGTAGCCGGGGTGTATGCCATCTACGCCAAGACGGAGCGCTTCACCGATAATCAGGTCGCCCCGCAGGTAGCTCTGGGAGGAGGGTGCCGGCCCCAGACAAACAGCCTCGTCGGCAAATCGCGTGTGCGGTGAGTTGCGGTCGGCTTCTGAATAGACTGCTACCGTGGAGATACCCATCCGGCGGGCAGTTTTCATAACTCGAAGGGCTATTTCACCCCGGTTGGCAACAAGTATCTTCTTCATTGTGGCGGTATTTAAGGTTACTTTTTCTGCTCTTTGGCCCAGGTATCCTTGAGCGTGACGGTTCTGTTGAACACCATGCCGGTGCCGCCGGAGTCCGGATCAACACAGAAATATCCGAGTCGGGTGAACTGAAACCGGTCGCCCAGTCCTGCCTCCGTCAATGCGGGTTCTACGTAGGCGTTCGCTATCACCTCCAGTGAATCCGGATTGATGGTTGATTTGAAATCTTCCTCGGCAGCGGGATCTTCCACCCTGAACAGTCGGTCGTACAGGCGAACCTCAGCAGTTTTTGCGTATTCAGCTGAGAGCCAGTGTATTACCCCCTGAACTTTCAGTCCGGAAGTGTCCTGACCCGACCGGCTTTCCGGTATATACGTACACCGCAATTCACTGATATTTCCGTCAGCATCCTTCACGGCTTCGTCGCACCTGATGATAAAGGCTGATTTCAGGCGCACCATGCCTCCCGGCGACAGTCGGAAGTACTTGGGTGGCGGATTTTCCATGAAGTCGTCCTGCTCGATCCACAACTCGCGGGTGAATGGCAGTGGCCGCTTCCCGGCTTCCGGATCTTCGGGATTATTTTCGGATTCCATCCATTCAGTCTGACCCTCCGGGAAGTTGGTAATCACCACCTTCATCGGGTTCAGCACGGCGAAGCGCCTCAGTGCCCGTTTGTTCAGATCCTCCCGGATACAGAATTCGAGCAGGGAGAGCTCAATGAGGTTTTCCCGCTTGGCTATACCGATGCGTGTGGCAAAGTCGCGCATACTCTCCGGTGTGAAGCCCCGGCGGCGCATACCGGCTATGGTAGGCATGCGCGGGTCATCCCAGCCCCTTACATGGCCTTCCTCGACCAGTTGTTTGAGCTTGCGCTTGCTCATTACCGTGTAGGTGAGGTTCAGGCGGGCAAATTCATATTGTCTGGAAGGGAATATTCCGAGGGTGTCAATACACCACTCGTACAGTTCCCGGTGGGGGATGAACTCCAGCGTACAAATGGAATGTGTGATATTTTCAATACTGTCGCTTTGTCCGTGTGCCCAGTCGTACATCGGATAGATGCACCACTTGTCACCGGTGCGGTGGTGGTGGGCGTGTTTAATCCGGTACAGGTACGGGTCGCGCATGTGCATGTTGGGGGATGCCAGGTCAATTTTGGCCCGCAGGGTACAGTGTCCGTCGGGAAACTCTCCTGCGCGCATGCGCCTGAAGAAGTCCAGATTTTCATCGGGACTGGTTTCTCTGTATTTATTGGGGGTTCCGGGCGTGGTGGGAGTCCCTTTCTGGGTGGCAACCTCCTCCGGTGTGGAGAAATCCACGTAAGCCTTTCCTTTGCGGATGAGGTCTTCGGCCCATTCATACAGCTGGTCGAAGTAGTCGGATGCGTAGAATATATTGGCGGGTTCAAATCCGAGCCAGCGCACATCCTCCAGGATGCTGTCCACGTACTCTGTATCTTCCGTGACCGGATTGGTGTCGTCGAAGCGCAGATTGGTTTTGCCTCCGTACTTCTGTGCGAGACCGAAGTTCAGGCAAATGCTTTTGGAGTGCCCGATGTGCAGATATCCGTTGGGCTCTGGCGGGAAACGCGTGAGGATGGACTCGTGTTTGCCGGCTGCGAGATCTGCTTCAATGATTTCTTCGATAAAATTGAGCGACTCGCCTGCGGGTGCTGTATTGTCAGCTTTCATATTTCAAACCGTGATAATGTTCATTGATAATTACATTCTGGTGGGCATTTCAATACCCAGCAGGTTCATCCCCGACTTCAGCACTTGTCCGGTGGCCTTGCTCAGCGCCAGTCTGAATGCCTTTGCTTCGGCGGTGTCGGCGTTGAAAATACTCAGATCGTGCCAGAAGCGGTGGTAGCTCTTGGCCAGTGCATAGCAGTAGTTGGCAATTTGCGACGGATCGTACTCCCTGGCGGCCAGCATGACGATATTCGGGTAGTCCTGCAGTGCCACCAGCAGTTCTTTCTCCTGCGGCTGTATGCCCGTGTACGCATGAGCGTGCGCAAGGTCCACCTGTTCGCGTTCCACCCGCTGCATCAGTCCGTTGATACGCACGAAACTGTACTGTATGTATGGTCCGGTCTGGCCCTGCAGATCCACGGATTCCTCCGGGTTGAAGATCATTTTCTTCTTGGGCTGCACCTTGATGATGAAGAACTTTAATGCGCCCATGCCCACCCGTTTCAGGTTTTGCGCTTTTTCCCCGGGCGTGATACCGTCAATTTCCCCGCGTTCGGAGGATTGTTCGGTGGCAAGGCGTATGACTTCCGCGATAATATCATCGGCATCCACAACGGTGCCTTCGCGGGTTTTCATACGTCCGGTTGGCAGCTCGACGAGTCCGTAAGAAAGGTGGTGGAGTCCGGCAGCATACGGTTCTCCCAGTCTTTTCAGTGTTTCGAACAGTACCTGGAAGTGATAATTCTGCTCGTCGGCTACCACATAAACGAACTGGTCGCAGCCCAGTTCGCGGTGACGCATGCGCGCGGTACCCAGATCCTGTGTTATATATACAGAAGTGCCGTCGGCCCGGAGAACGACCTTGTTGTCCAGTCCGGCATCGGTGAGGTCAATCCAGACTGAGCCGTCCTCTTTCCGGTAGAACACATTTTTGGAAAGTCCTTCTTCCACGATATCCTTTCCGAGCAGGTAGGTATCGCTTTCGTAGTAAAGTTTGTCAAAGTCAACTCCCAGATCGGAGTACGTTTGCTCGAAGCCCCTGTAAACCCAACCGTTCATTTTTTTCCAGAGCTCGACTGTTTCGGGATCGTGGTTTTCCCATTTTAGCAGCATTTCGCGCACCTCGGCGCCAAGCGTGGAGTGGTCGTTGAACCACTTGTTCTTGTAGTCCTTGAAAAACTCTTTTTCGGACTGCTCCTCTTTTTTTCTGCCTTCGAAGAGCTTTCTGGCATCCTCTGTCTGCTGCCACTGTTCGTATTCCTCCTTCGATTTCTTTTCGAAGAGTACATACCAGTCGCCCACAAAATGGTCGCTTTTGATGCCTTCGCTTTCGGGTGTTTTCCCTTCGCCAAACTTCAGCCAGGAGAGCATGCTTTTGCAGATAGCCACGCCGCGGTCGTTGATGATCTGCGTTTTCACGACATCGTAGCCCACGGCATCCATAATCCGTGTGCACGACCATCCGAGCAGGATATTTCTGATATGCCCCAGGTGCAGGGGTTTGTTGGTATTCGGGGAGGAGTACTCCACCATCAGTCGTTGCCCGTTTCTGGGCTGGCGGCCGTAGCTGTTGTCGGCGAGCATACCCGACAGGAAGCCGTTCCAGTAAGCGTCGGAAATTTCGAGATTCAGGAAGCCCTTTACCACGTTCCAGCCTTTCACTTCCGGCACGTTTTCCTGGAGATAGGCTCCGATTTCCGATGCGGTAGCGTCAGGCGCTTTTTTGGAAACTTTTACAAAGGGGAACACCACAACGGAGTAGTCGCCTGTGAAGTCGGGAGGTGTGGTATTCACTTGTACCTTGGCGGCATCCGTGTTATCGTTGTACAACGATAACACGGCCGCCGCTACGGCTTTCTGGAGGGTGGATATGATGCTGGCCATATAAATGAATCAAAGAAACCGCAAAGGTAATGATTCAGATTGTTGGTTGTTGACATAGTGCCAGCAGTTTCTGATGTCTTTCCCCTGTTTATCTGACCAGGGTTGTGTTGCCCCGGAAAACTTCCGTGTGTCCGTCGGCAAATTTGGCCTCGAGTACCCACACAAAAACACCCGGATTCATGGGCTGTCCGCGGAAGTTTCCGTCCCAGCCGATATTTTCGTCGTTGAAGTCAAAGTTGGCGGCTTCATAGACCTGTTCGCCCCAGCGGTCGTACACGCGGAACGTGAGCGCGCGCGATTCACTTTGTCCGTGTACCAGCAGCAGGTCATTTACATTGTCGCCATTGGGGGAGAAAGCGGTAGGCACATGTACCTTTCTGGGGACGAGCACCTGAATCAAAACCTGATCGGATGCGCGGCAACCGTTCTGGTCGGTTACTTCCACGTCAAAATAATGCGGATTGGCAAGATCGTAAACTGCCGGATTCCTGCAGTCGGTGCAGCTAAGCCATGAAGTGTCTTCCGGTTCCCACAGAATGCTGTAACTTCCCACAGAATTGTAAACCTGCAGGAACAATTGTGTGTCCTGTCCGAATTGGATGGTAATATCGGGGCCCAGGTTTGCGATAACCTGGATGGGGTTGTTCAACTGGGTAACCGGCAGTTCGACAGTACAGCCGTTGGCATCCGCTATTTTGGGGATATACAGACCCGCGTACAGACCAATTTGTACAGATGATCCGTTCCAGGGCTTGTCGTTGAGGGCATAACGGTAGGGTGGGGATCCGCCGGACGGCAATATTTGAATACGACCGTCGTGGTATCCATAGCATGATGGCTCTGTGAGGACAACAAGACCGCTGATCGGAGTTTCCGGCTGCAGGATTTCTGCGATAACCGGTGTGGCGCATCCGTTGGCATCCGAGACGGTGACTCCGATTTCTCCGGCTGGCAGTCCGGTTACCTGGGTCCCTGTGACTCCGTTCCACCATATATATTTATAAGGTGTAACACCTCCGAAAGCGGTGATACTTGCGCTGCCGGAGCGTTCACCGTAACATTTTACATGGGAGGGTATGGCCTGCCCGATCAATCGCGCTGGTTCTTTTATTTCTACAGTTACCGTTGCATCACAACCGAACACATCAGATATGGTCACCCTGTTTGTGCCTGCCAGCAGTCCCCGGCCTACCGAGTCGGCAGGGGTGGAGCTGTTGGCCCATTTCCAGGTGTACGGAGCGGTTCCGCCGGTTGCTTTTGCCGAAGCCCAGCCGGTTGGGTCGCCGTTGCAGAGTACATCACTTTTGCCGGTGATGGATGCCAGCACCGGAGCAGGGTTGTCCAGCGAGAAGCTGTATGAGGCAGAGCAGCCATCCTGATCGGTAACGGTCACTGCATAAGACTGGTCAGCCTTCAGGTTGATGGCCGTTTGTGACGTTTGTGCCGGGGTTGTATTCCACAGATACTGGAATGCTGCCGGACTGGCGGGAGACGTTCCGTAGCGGATATTGTTTACCGTGGCATAGCCGTCTTCACCGTCGTGGCAGCGCGGATTGGCGGCCAGTGCTGTGGCAAACAGCTGATCTTTCTGTGGTACCACCGACTGGCCCGAAGTCAGACAGCCCCTGACGTCGGTGGCAGTAACCAGATATATTCCGGCGGTGAGACCGGCTGCTGTCGGTCCCGACTGTCCGTTATTCCATGAGAATGTGTATCCGCCATTGCCTCCGCTGGCGGTGACAGATACAGTGCCGTTGTTACTCTGGAAGCAGATGGTATCTGCTGTTGCCGGAATATTCAGTGCGAGTACATCGGGTTGATCAACAGAAGCTGAGATGGTGCGGGTACATCCGTTCAGGTCAGTGACTGTTGCCTGATACGCTCCCGCCCTGATACCAGTGACAGTAAGGCCATTACCGGTGTATCCTCCGGGACCCTGCCAAAGTGCCGAGTAGCCGGGTATCCCGCCACCCACAGTGAGTTGAATTTCACCGTTCGCCTCACCAAAGCAGCGCGCTGCCAGTTGTGAAGATTGTACCGACAACTGCTGAGGCTGGGTGAGATTGCCTGCAACGGTACGGGTGCATCCGTTGGTATCGGATACCGTGACCGTGTAGCTGCCCGCGACGAGCGCAGTGGCTGTTGCGCCGGTTTGTCCGTTACTCCACAGGTACGCGAGCGCGCCCGCCCCCCCCTGCGCCTGAACGGAAATTTGTCCGTTATTTCCTCCGAAGCAGGAGACATTGACTGTTTGAGCCACCGACAGCTGGATAGCCGAAGGTTGCGTGATATTTACCTGGCCGGCATCCGTACATCCGTTGGCATCAGTGACCGTGACCGAGTAGGCGCCTGCGGGAAGTCCGTTCTGACTGACTGTCGTTTGTCCGTTGCTCCACAGGTACTGATAGGGCGCCGTTCCGCCTGCAACAGTCGCATCGGCTGTGCCGTTACTTCCGCCGAAGCAGCTGACATTGGCTGAGGCAGCATTCAGGTTGAGCAGCGGCGGCTCGGTGACCGTAGCAGAAGCCACGCCGGTACAGCCTGCCGGATTGGATATGGTTACCTGATAGGTTCCAGGCGCCAGGTTGGAGGCCGTCTGGGTGGTTTGTCCGGCCGGATCGCTCCACAGGTAAGTGTTATTGCCACCAATATTGGCATTTGCCAGCAGTTTGCCGTCATTGTTGCCGAAGCAGCTCACATCGGAGACCACAGCCACGTTGGCTGACAGCTGTGCTACAGCCACATGTACCGAATCAGTAGTACTGCATCCGTATATATCGGTGGCAGTAACATAATAGGTGGAAGAGGCTGTTGGTACGATGGTATTTACCGGACAGGTCGGACAGTTAACGCCTGCGCTCCAGGCGTAGTTCACCTCATATAAAGGTGCGAAAGTTATACTCCAGTTCTGGATACTTCCGGTGAAAGTGGGGAAGTCGTCGGCTGCTTGCAGTTGCCAGGTACCATTGGAGGGTCGGGTGGGTGTATCCCACAGATCGCTCCAGGCGCCTTCGGGCTGGAAATTGCCACTGAACGGCGCTGCACTTGCGGGAGCCTGCGGTCCCGGGAAGTTGATGGGTACGGAGGCTGACGGCGTAAAGCAGGTGTTGGTATAATTATCGCCGCTACCTCCATTATCGGTGGTTAGTTCGAGCACCTGTCCGCCGGGGGAAATGAGGAACAGGTCAATGTCATCGTCGTAACTGTGAGCGAGATTCACACACACAGATCGTATGATACCGGGCCCGAGCGTAACTGGCTGAACACCGGAGACATTCACCGGCGAGTTAACCGCCGGGTAGTTATCGGGTATCGGTATAGCATTGTTGTTGCTGAAAGTGGGTGGTGGTGGCGTTTGAATGGGCACAGTGGCATTCAGCGTAATGGGCGTTCCTGCGATACAAATACCTGTATCCTGCATGACAGGCGGCACCAGAAGATTATCCTTGATAAGAATTCTGACGGTATCCCAGTTACAGGCGTCCACTTTTACGCGCACGAATACATCTTCGGGAACTTCCGTCAGGCCATCTTCCAGACCCGGGATATTTACGGATAGCTGCGTCTGTCCGGCAGGGATGAAAAGGTTGGGTGGCAGACTGGTAAAGTCAATTCCCGGTGTTGCACTGCCGAACACTTCATAATTGATGGGGAAGTTTTGTGTCTGTGGCTGAGCGATCGTGAAATTGATGGTAGCTGCCGAGCAACCCTCGGCAACAGAGCCATCTGCGGCGGGAGTTACAGCTGCAACGCGCAGACCGGATGTGCCGAAACTGCGCGCCTCGAGGAATACCCCTGAGTCGTAGGCCGAGTCGAAGACATCGGCGATAGCCAGTTTGATGGTGTAGGTCTGGCACGGAATCACCATGGCAGTTGCGGTGAAAATATCTGTATATCCGTCGTACACCGGCTGTTTGTTCGTGTTTGAGTTGCCGTTGTAGTATTGGGCATTGAACGGGAAGCAGGGATTCGGATTCGGTCCGTTCTGGTCGTTGTACGGGTGGATATTATTGATGGAAACCGGCAGATTCGTATTTGGAATCTTGGCAATATTGGTGGGAGTTGGGTAGTTGGGACCCTGAATAAAGAACCCGAATACATCATTGAAGGAGGTGCACGAATACTCCGGGTACTCTTCCGATCCGAAACAGTACCGGAAGCTCAGGATATCAGAATTGGGTTTGAAGGTAATGGTGTACACCGCCACATCGCGAACTGCCGCCGTCGCGATGGAGCTCAGGTTGGCATCCGTAGCGCTGCTGCCATTGCTGTTGCTGGCGAAATTTTGACCGACATCGGGAGGTCCGAATCCTGCAGCCGGCTTGGCAGCGAACCCTGAGGTCATGATGATACCGCGTTCGATACCTATGGATTGCGTACCGCCGGAAAAATAGCCAATTGCGCGGGGACTGCCGTTGTAGGTAACGCTCAGTACTTCCACGCCTTCACCGAGGAATACGTTGGAAATCAGCGACTGGGCATTGTAGGGCCCGTTCTGGGCATCAACGGTTTGTAAAGTGTTCTGGGCTGAGAGAGAGAAAAGGGTCGGGGTTAAGAGGAAGAGCTGTAGAACGAAATGTTTCAGGTTCATTCGGTAAACGGTTTTGGTGAAAGACCAGGCTTGATAGCTTTTGTCATGAGACCCGGTAGCGGGGTATGGATTAAACACCTGTTTCAAATGGCGGCTAAAAGTAGTGCCTTTTTCAATTATGCCGGTTCATTGCAACAGAAAATTTCACGATACCAAACAGACATTTAACTAAAAAGGGTGAATGACACCTGATTACACACCGCCTGCTTGTGTACATCGCGTAAAAACCTACATTTATCTAATTTTATGTGTTGATTCATCCGTTTTTCCTTGTCTTTGCACCCGATTGACAGGATACACAAAAAACAACAGGATTATTATGCCTCAGTTTCTCAAAATGCTGCTTGCCTCCTGCCTTGGCACTGCGCTCGCTCTTTTTCTCCTGATGGTAATCGGCATTGGCTGGATTGCCAGTATTGCGGGCTCCTCCATGGAGAAGGAGACAACTGAAATTGCGCCGAATTCGGTTCTTGAACTCGATTTCGGGGCTATCATCCCGGAGAAAACCAACAACCTCGAGATGGATCCCTTTAACCTCGAGGAGGACTACATACTCGGTCTGCACGATATTGTGCGCACCATCCGCCACGCCAAAGATGATCCGGATATCAAGGGTATTTACCTGAACGCACCGATTGTGATGGCCGGCAAGGCCACCTCTTCGACCCTGCGTCAGGCACTCGACGAGTTCAGGCAGTCGGGCAAGTTCATTATATCGTATGCCAGCATGTACACCCAGGGCGCCTACCAGCTCGCATCGGTGTCCGACAGCATCTTCATGAATCCGCAGGGTGCTGTTGATCTGAGAGGCTATGCCAGCAATGTCCCGTTCTTCAAGGGTATGCTCGACAAGCTGGATGTACAGATGCGTATTTTCTATTGCGGCAAGTTCAAGAGTGCCACCGAGCCCTTCCGTCTCGACAAGATGAGTGCCGAGAACAAACTCCAGACCCGCGAATACCTGACATATCTGAACGACGTACTCGTATCCGATGTGGCTTCCGGTCGCCGGCTCGATGTTGCAGAAGTGCGCAATATCATGAACCGCTACGACGGATTCGACGCCCAGAAGGCCGTCAGTACCCGGCTCGTTGACCGCCTTGTATATGAAGACGAGGTATTCTCCCTGATGCGCAGCCGCATCGGACTGAGCGAGGATGAAAAGCTCAACCGCGTGAAGCTGAACGATTACTACAACTCTCGTGTGAAGAAGTTCGACTTCAGTTCGCAGGACAAGATTGCCGTGGTATTTGCAGAAGGCACTATCTCTGATGGCGAAGAGGGTGCTGCCGGACAGATACTCGACGGGAAGTATGTGAAAATACTGCGACAGATCCGCAAGGACAAAAACGTGAAAGCCATCGTCCTGCGCGTGAACTCGCCGGGAGGCAGCTCCATGGCCAGCGACAACATCCTGCGCGAGCTTGATCTGTGCCGCAAGGCCGGCAAGCCCGTGGTGGTGAGCATGGGCGACGTAGCAGCTTCCGGCGGGTACTATATAGCCTGTCATGCCGATAGTATTTTTGCAGAACCATCCACCCTGACCGGCTCCATTGGCGTATTCGGGATGATACCTATCCTCGACAAAACGATGAAGAACAAGCTGGGCGTCACCTTCGATACCGTGCGTACCGGAACCTATTCGGCCTTCGGGTCGCCGTTCATAGACTTTTCTCCGGCAGAGGCCGCCATGATACAGTCGCGCGTGGACTATATCTATTCCGACTTCCTCGGGAAAGTAGCTGTCGGGCGCAAGCGCACAAAAGAACAGATAGACGAGATCGCGCAGGGACGCGTGTGGGCGGGCCCGAAAGCCAAAGAAATCGGGCTTGTTGACGATCTTGGCGGGCTCGACAGGGCGCTGACATCGGCCGCCAAACTGGCCGGAATCGAGAAATACCGCACCAGCGAGTATCCGCGCACCCAGACCCCGATTGAGCAGTTGATAGACCGCATCAGCAAGAAAAAAGACACTGACGATCAGGTGAAGAACACCCTCATTCGTCAGGAGCTGGGCGAGTATTACCCGGCGTACAAGGCCATGCAGGAGTTCCGCCGGAGCAAGGGCATACTGGCTCGCCTGCCGTTTGATATCAGCGCGTATTGATTTGACTGCGCATTTTAACAGACGAAACCGGATCGTATCGCCATGCGCGGTACGATCCGGTTTTGTTTTCCGGAAGCGGGTGTAAAGTAAAATAACGGGTGGTCTTGTTTTACTTTAATGGCGGAAAGTAAAATAACGGGTGGTCTTATTTTACTTTAATGGCGGAAAGTAAAATAACGGGTGGTCTTGTTTTACTTTAATGGCTGGGCAGAGCCGGAACAGGATATTTGAACTTCAACGGTATTTGAATGCCTTTACACGATAGTTATGCGTATGGTTTCTTGTTTTTATAAAAATTGCGGGGGTATTGTTTGGAATAATAAAATTAATTATGTAACTTCGTAATGAAAAGCCCCTGCGGGGCGATATGTTAATAGAAAATGGTCACCCTGAAACCTACAAGCCCCGGAGGGGTGGCACAAAATCACCTGTGAAATGCCAGATACCTTCACACAATTGTATGTACATGTAGTCTTTGCCGTACAGGGAAGAAATAACCTTATTTCATCCGGCTGGAAAGAGGCATTGTATAAATATATAACGGGTATTGTCACTAATAAAAAGCAGAAATTGATGGCTATTAATGGTATGCCTGATCATATTCATCTACTTATAAGTTACAGGCCTGATTGTGTGGTCTCAGATCTGGTTCGGGATATTAAATCCAGTTCATCGAAGTGGATAAACCAGAACAAGTATGTAATCGGTAAATTCGGGTGGCAATCGGGTTTTGGTGCATTTTCTGTTTCACAGTCTCAAGTTAATACTGTTGTGAATTACATCGTTAACCAGGAGAAGCATCACGCAAAGAAATCCTTTGGTGATGAGTATATTGAATTTTTAATAGCGTACAATATTGATTTCAAAACAGAATACCTGCCCGAAGATTTTGGTTTCGCACCCCGGGATGATTCGAAAAAAGGAGAAAGCTGAAAATTTTGATTTTTATTTTCCAAAATAGTTGTTCTGTTTCTGTAAAGTTATCTCAATCTTGTAGAGGGATAAAAAATTAAATCAGGCATTGGTTATTCGCTCTGTTTCACCCCTCCGGGGCTTAATGTTATTTTGGGCATTTGTTGCTATTAACATGTCGCTCCTCCGGAGCTGTTATCGTAGTTTGATACAGCCCCTGCGGGGCGATATGTTAATAGAAAATGGTCGCCCTGAAAGCCCTGGAGGGGTGGCACAAAGTCACCTGTGAAATGCCATGAAAAGCAGTATTCAGCTCAGGCAAACATAGTTTCTCCAAAACACCTCTTTTATATTTGGCAGGATGGTTATAAATGTGCACTTTTGCGTACTGTAATCGGTATTTTCAATTACATTTTATTACAGGAAATTCAGGTTTGTATCAACTTGTAATTATAAATCCTCCATCCATGCCAGGCCGCCATATCGCTATTTTCCTTTCCGTCCTTCTCTGGGTAATCGGTTATCTGATTTCGCTGTATTACTTCACGCACAGGTACGTCAAGCGTGCGCGTCCGGGAGGCGAAGAAGAGTATCCGGACACACCAGCCATCAGAAGTTTTCTAATCGGACTGATAATTCTCGCTCCGTTTTTATCGGGCATGGCATATCGGTTCGGTGGCTTTCTGGAAGGTGACGGCATCATCTGGGGGTGCTATATCGAAGATTTCGGACTCATAACCCTGGGCCTGTGGACACTCTCTTTTATCGGACTCAGTTTCCTTTGGGTAGTCACGATGGTCAGTCCGTCTTACATTGGTTTTCACGACCGTAAAAGTGCGTTATTGCTGTATATTGCACAGAATCTCTATACATTGGTGCTATTTCTGACTGTTTATTACGGTATCAGACACTTTTCGGGTGATCTGAGCGGAAAAAACGGCAGTTGTCTCTAAAAATTACCCAATATTCCATACCCTTCACCCACTCACCTTCACCATGACAGACCTCATCGGAGATATTCACGGACACGCGGACGCGCTCGAGGCGCTACTGAAAAAACTGGGCTATCAGAAAAATAACGGCGTCTATTCGCATCCTGAGCGGAAAGTGCTGTTCCTCGGCGATTATATTGATCGCGGCCTCCAAATCGAAAGAACGCTGGAAATTGTCCGCTCCATGGTGGAAAGCGGCAATGCCATCGCGCTGATGGGTAATCATGAGTACAATGCGCTGTGCTTTCATTTTGAGGATCCCGGGGGAGGTCACCTCAGAAAGCACCTCATCAAGAATATCAACCAGCACTACCAAACACTGAAGCAGTTTAAAAACAAGCAGAAAGATTACGATGACTACCTGGAATGGTTCAAATCGCTTCCATTGTACTATGAAACCGACGGATTCAGGGCCGTTCACGCCTGCTGGGATGAAAATAATATACAACTTTTGAGGCAAAAACTCGTCAACGACAGACTGACCGACGAGCTGATTTATGAGTCGGCACAAAAAGGTACAGGTTTGCACAATGCTGTGGATCAGACGCTGAAGGGAAAGGAAATTGGAATCCCGGCTGGTTACGGATTCAGCGACAAGGACGGTATCGAAAGAACGGAAATACGCATCAAATGGTGGGAGGATCCGTCCACACAAACGTACAGATCAATAAGCGTCGTGCCCGGGAATGACCTGCCGGACCACCCGCTCGACTTGTCGGCGCTCGATTCGCGTGATTTTTACCCGCATACCGAAAAAACGGTGTTTTTCGGACACTACTGGCTGGAAGGCTCTCCGTCACCCTTCAGGCATAATGTCTGCTGCCTCGATTACAGTGTTGCCAATAGCGGGCAACTGGTGGCCTATCGTTTTGATGGCGAAGAAAAGGCAGAAATTCACAGGATGATTACCTGACCTATGCACCTCCCAATCCAATACGCCTTCTCCGCCCCCATGTGGCAGCATCCGGGTGGCTGGTGCTTCCTCTCGCTCCCGCCGGAAATGGCTGCCGAAATCAGGGAGGCTCTGAAATGGCAGGAAGAAGGGTGGGGCAGACTAAAGGTGCGTGCCCGTATCGGCAGCACCGACTGGGATACCGCTATCTGGTTCGATACCCGTCTGTTTACCTACCTGCTGCCAGTTAAGGCCGGTATCCGAAAGATGGAAAATCTGAAACCGGGTGATGCGGTGGCGGTGTGTATCTTTGTCTGACTGAACCACTGGCTTATGGCAAAAGAAACACTCCATACCTATGAAACTACAGTCCGTTGGACCGGTAACACCGGGGTCGGAACCGCAGATTATCAGTCGTACAAAAGGGATTATATTATCTCGGCCCTCCAAAAAACAGACATTCCGGGTTCTTCCGATCCGGCTTTCCGGGGCGATCCGGGTCGGTATAATCCCGAAGACCTGCTGGTTTCCTCCCTGTCAGCCTGTCATATGCTCTGGTACCTGCACCTGTGCGCGCAGGCGGGAGTTGTGGTAGTGGATTACAGGGACCACGCCACCGGAATCATGCAGGAAACTCCGGGCGGCTCGGGGAGTTTTGTGGAAGTCACACTTCATCCTGTGGTCACCGTAACCGATCCGGCTATGACCGAAATAGCTTTAGAACTCCATAAAAAAGCAGGAGAATACTGTTTTATCGCCAATTCAGTAAACTTTCCGGTCAGGCACGACCCCACGGTGGAGAGTATTTAAATGCCTGCCATTCATCGGAGACCAGAAGATAAAATCATAAATCGTGCGTGAAATTGCCTTTAAATCCGGAGAAATTCCGTAACTTTACTACACTAAAACCTGATTAGGTCATGCGTTTCATAACTCTACTGACTGCTGTAGTGGTATTGCTCACAGCAATATCCTGTTCCTCCTCCAGAAATTCCGCTGCCCCGCACAAGGATTCTGAGCTCCTTGAGTTTGCCGGACTGCTTTCCGGCAACTTTTCCAGTAAAAAACAGTCTGAAACAGACAGCACCTATCTTGATATCAGTCTGTCCATGACCCGGATATGGGAAGACCGGACAGATGCAGTATGGATGTATGTCGAACAGGCGGTGTCGGCCCAAAAGGACAAGCCTTACCGGCAGCGGGTCTACAAGCTGGGGCATCCTTCCGGAAATGTGTTTACCAGCGATATCTACACCATCAAAAATCAACAGGAGTACGCCGGTCTGCAGCATGATCCTGCCAAAAGGAATCTGCTCACACACGACAAAATTGAATTGAAAGAGGGATGTACCGTCACGCTTCTGCGAAAAGGAAAGGTATATGAAGGTGGTACCGAGGCAGATAAATGTCCTTCCGATTTGCGCGGGGCAAAGTATGCGACTACCAGTATCAAGCTGAAAAAAGGGCTGCTCGTATCATGGGATCAGGGTTTTGATGCATCCGGAAAACAGGTCTGGGGCGCAACTGCCGGAGGCTACAGGTTTGTCAGGGAGTGAAAACAAAAATAAGTAAACCGAGTGCCGGCTGACAACCGGTCACCAAAACACCAGCATCCATGAAAAGACTGAAATTTTCCAAAGACGAAGGCTCCGAATTCTACAAGGAACTCACCGAACGGGTAGATCACTATTTCGAGGAAAAGGGAATCCGGAAAACGGGCGGCCGTATCATGATTTTTAAAATTATTCTGTACTTCGGTCTGGATGTGCTCTTTTACGCCCTGATGATTACGAGCACTTCCGAAGTCGCTTTCTATACTTTTTACCTGCTGATGGGCCTCTCTGTACTGCTCACAGCGTTCAATATCTCGCACGACGCAGCCCACGGGGTAGCCGTAAAAAGCAAATACTGGAACAAGGTGCTGTTCTCCCTCAGCTTCAATCTGCAGGGGAACAACGCTTACGTCTGGGGGAAAAACCACAATGAATCGCATCACCTCTATACCAATGTGGAGGGCAGTGATATTGATGTGCTCAACAATCCGCTTTTCCGCATGACGGACAGTCAGGAGCTGAAATGGTTTCACCGCTACCAGTACCTGTATGCGCCTTTTCTGTATCTGCTCTACTCGCTGAACTGGTTCCTTTTCCGCGAAACACTGATGATTTTCAACTATTCCAGCCGAACCATCAAGGTGGAAATACCACGGAACGAGGTGATAAAGCTCGTTATTTACAAACTGCTGTACATCGGTTACATGATCGTACTGCCCGGATTACTCCTGCCGTTCGGCTGGACCGCTGTTTTGCTGGCTTTCCTGCTGAATCACTTCATGGTATCCGTGATATTCGTCGCCGTACTCGGGGTTTCTCACCTGTCTGATTACGTGGAGCACCCCGTACCCGACAGCGATAACCGCCTGAACATGAGCTGGCCCAAACTCCAGATGTGTACCTCGGTGGACTACAATGCCGACAGCGTATTTTTCAACTGGACGCTTGGCGGATTCAATGCACATGCGCTGCATCACCTGCTGCCCAATATCTGTCACACCCATTATCTGGAGATATTGCCCATTTTCAGGGAACTGGCCCGCAAGCACGGTCTGAACTACATGGAAATGCCCTATTTCCAGTCGCTGGCATCCCATTTCCGGTTTTTGAAAGGTATGGGAGCCGCCCCGGAATTCAAACCAATTCCCTTTGAAGGATAAGCATATACATATTGAAAAAGACAGCGAACTGTTTCGGTTGATCTGCCGCAGCGTGGAAGCGCAACACTTTGGCAGCGACAGGTATTTCCACCTGAAACTGTTGCTGAAGTTTGTGTGCTGGTTTTCCCTGTTGTTATTCTTTTACACACGCCTGTACGCGCCCGTGAGTCCGGGCCTGTTTATGCTGTGCTATATCCTGTACGGTTATTCGGCCCTCCTGCTGGCTTTCAACTTTGCACACGACTTTGCGCACGGTACCGTTTTCAGGTCAGAACGACTGAACAACTTTTGTTACACGGTGATGTACACCTTCCTGGGCGCGCATGCGGAGGCGTGGAAGGAACGGCATATACACTCGCACCACCACGCGCCCAATGTGGAGCACTACGACTCCGATCTGAAGATCACCGGCCTGATCCGGCTGACACCCGGCAGTCCGAAACGGTGGTACCACCGGTATCAGCACCTGTACGCGCCATTCGCATACACTGTTTACTCCCTCTTCTGGATATTTGTGAAGGATACGGTGATACTGTTTTCAAAGGATGAATACACCTCGAAAAAGGGATTCCTGTATCATCTGTCATTCTGGACGCAAAAGACAGTGTATTTCACGTTCATACTGGCGTTGCCGCTGCTGTACGCCCCCCAGACAAATATGACCGTGCTGGCCGGATTCCTGCTGATGCACCTGACGCAATCGGTCTTCCTGCTGATGACCTTCCTGATGACGCATCACGTTGAAACAACCACGTATCCGGCCACCGACGAAGCCGGAAACATCAGCGCCTCCTGGCTCATGAATCAGGTGGGCAGCTCCAACGATATGCATCCGTTCAGTGCGGTTGCCAATTTCATTTTCGGCGGATTTAACAACCACATCGCTCACCACCTGTTCCCGAATTACCACCATATCTACTATCCGAAAATCAGCCGCATTGTGTACGGAATACTGGAAAAACACCATATCCATCCCAACCATACAACCTACCGGGGTGGGGTAGTGTCGCATTTGAGGCTGCTGAGGCGGATGGGGCGGTGATTATCCCCGCAAAAATGCGGCGAATAATCATTATATTTGCCGCAAAATTTCACTCGCGATGGCAAAGTACATCTACGATGATACCGCCCTCCGCGATATCCGCGACCTCGTGGAAAAGGGTATCCTGACACCCGGCAAGCCCGGGGGCCGCAGTACAGATTATTCACTGGTTTTCCCCTCCTGAGCCTGGCTTATTGCCGCTGTTGTCATTTTCCTGGCTGGAAGTTGACCAAACAATCTTAAAAACAACAGAAAAAACAGATGATGAGTGACAAAGAAATACAGGCCCGGCTGGACGAGTTGCCCGACTGGCAATACGATGGTGTTCATATCCACAAGTCGTTCGTGTTCGGCGACTTCAGCGAGGCATTTGCCTTCCTGACCCGCGTGGCGCTGATCGCTGAAAAGCTGAATCACCACCCCGACTGGTCGGGCGTGTACAATAAAGTCACCCTGAAACTGCGCACCCACGATGCGGACGGAATAACAGACAAAGACTTTAACTTTGCACGGAGGGTGGAGTTATTGTGAAAAGGGGGCTGGTATAAGCCGGTTTTTCAAAATCAGGACAATGAAACTAACGCACGACGAACGTATCGCCAACATGATATTCGCCTCGGTTTATCCGCTCTACCTGGCCAAGGTGGAGAAAAAGGGCCGCACCAAAAAGGAGCTCGACCAGGTCATCACCTGGCTCACCGGCTATACGGAATCTGACCTGCAGGAGCTGACAGCACAAAAAGTCACTTTCGAGACTTTCTTCAGGGATGCCGCGCTGAACCCCTCGGCTCAACGGATCACCGGCGTCATCTGTGGCTACCGGGTGGAGGAAATTGAGAACCCGCTCACGCAGCAGGTGCGCTATCTGGACAAACTGGTAGACGAACTCGCCAAAGGCTGGAAAATGGAGCGGATACTGAGAGGGTAATACGCTTAAATGCCGGCCTCAGGAACAATATCGGCGCCATCTGGTTAATATGCCATGTTACTGTTTCCTGCCACTGCCTCCAACCTCCTCCCCCGCGACGGTATCGTCGAGTACACCGGTGCTGTTTTCACGCCGGCTGAGGCCGCAGGACACTTTGAGTCACTGTCCGCACTGCCCGACTGGCGGCACGACGAGACGGTCATTTTCGGCAAAAGAATCGTAACCAGCCGCATGGTGGCCTGGTACGGCGACCATCCCTTCGAATACACTTACTCCCGCATTACCCGCCGCGCGCTGCCCTGGCCCCCCGCGGTGCTCGCTCTCAAAGCGGTCGCAGAAAGAGAAACCGGCGAAACGTATAACTCCTGTCTGCTCAACCTGTACCACAATGGCAGTGAAGGCATGGGCTGGCACAGCGACAACGAACCCGAACTGAAAAAAGAAGGGGCCATCTGCTCGCTCTCGTTCGGGGCCGACCGCCGTTTCTCCTTCAAACACAAACAAACCGCTGAAAAAGTGGATATCCTCCTGGAAAATGGCAGTCTGCTGCTCATGAAAGGCTCCACGCAGGCGCACTGGCTGCATCGCCTCCCCCCGGCAAAAAAGATACTTACCCCTCGCATCAACCTCACTTTCAGAACTATCGCCCGCTGACCCGCCCGTGAACAAGTCTGTTTTCCTCGTCTTCCCGCACCAGCTTTTTCAGGATATCACGCCGCTGAAACAAGCTGCTGAAGTTATCCTGACAGAAGAATTCCTGTTCTTCAACCAGTACAAATTTCACAAACAGAAACTGGTGCTCCATCGGGCGAGTATGAAGTACTACCAGCATTTTCTGGAGGGGAACGGCATCAAAACCCGCTATGTCGAGGCCGTGAGTCCCGAATCCGATATCAGGAGTCTGCTGGAACGGCTGGCAGGGGAGGGTGTCACTTCGCTGTATTGCTATGATGTGTGCGACTGCTGGCTGGAAAAACGACTGACCGAATCGTGCCGCCGTCTCCGGATTGACTGCGAGGAACTTCCAACCCCTCTTTTCATCAACACGAAGGACGATCTGAAGGCGTATTTCGGTACCCGGTCGAAGTATTTCCAGACCGACTTTTACATACAGCAGCGGAAAAAACTGGGACTGCTCCTCGACGAACAGGGCAAACCGGCCGGTGGCAAGTGGAGTCACGATACTGAAAACCGCGAGAAATACCCCAAAGACCAAAAGCCGCCGCAGGTCGTGTTTCCGGCTCTCAACTCCTTCACGGAAGAGGCAATTTCTTATGTGGAGCAGCATTTCTCGGACAATTACGGCGAAATATCCCGCACGTTTGTCTATCCGGTTACGCACGACGAAAGCGAACAATGGCTCCGGCAGTTCCTGGAAACCCGCTTCCGCGATTTCGGCGTATATGAAGATGCCATGGTGGAAGGTGCCACGGTGCTCAACCACAGCGTACTGTCTCCGCTTATCAACGTCGGACTGCTGACGCCCCTGCAGGTGGTGAACGCTGCCGTCCGTTATGCCGGACAGCACGACGTACCCCTGAACTCCCTCGAAGGCTTTGTCCGGCAGATTATCGGCTGGCGCGAGTTCATACGCGGCGTGTACGTGTACACGGGCGTGCGCGAGCGAACCACCAACTTTTGGAAATTTACCCGCCCGATACCCGGTTCTCTGTACAACGGCACTACCGGCATCCCCCCGCTCGACAACACCGTCCGGCGGGTACTGAAAACCGCTTATTGTCACCACATTGAGCGACTGATGATATTGGGCAACTATATGCTGCTCACCGAAACAGACCCCGACGCTGTCTATCAGTGGTTCATGGAGCTGTTCATAGATGCCTACGACTGGGTGATGGTACCCAATATATACGGCATGAGTCAGTTCTCCGACGGCGGACTCATGGCCACCAAGCCCTACATCAGTGGCAGCAGCTACATACTCAAGATGAGCAATTACCGCAAGGGCGACTGGACTGCCGTGTGGGACGCCCTGTTCTGGCACTTTATGAACCGGCAGCGGACATTCTTTCAGTCCAATCCGCGGCTGGGCATGCTGCTCAAAACGTACGACAGGATGAGCGAGGAACGGAAAAAGGAGATTGAGGAGATAGCTGTGGGGAATATGAAATAGTTCACTAAAATAAATTGACAATTCAAATTACGACTTCCGGGTTTGTTTAACCGCAGCGTTGCGCCGAGTTTGACGCAGAGTTGAGCAGAGAATAATAACTCTGTGCAACTCTGCGGTTACCTCTGCGTACCTCTGCGGTTAATAATTATCAGGTTAATCGCAGAAATCCAGAGCGGAGACTGTTCATAATGCTGTCTCTGAGTTGAAAAT
>CAIYFY010000030.1 GCA_903925535.1 uncultured Bacteroidota bacterium
ATGACTGGCGGCTCTCTTTTTTATACCTGAGCTGTACAACAGGCGTTTGGCTTGAAAAAACGCCAAACGATGACTCCTGTATTCACAAGACTGCAGGCATTCACTTCTTTCCCGTCAAAACCGCATGTTCCAGGGTATAATACGGCTGCGAAGGATCAGCGTAGTTCAATCGCATACGGCCTGTCAGATAGATGTAATCATCGGTGTGCAGGCTCTTTTGGGGAGTGGTAAACAGCACTGTCATGATAGATGCCGGCCCCGCCTTGCCGCAAAAAAAACAGGCTGAATAGGGATTAGCCGACAAGGTGAGCTGATTGCCACTCGGATCGAGCGGAATGGCAAAACCCTCTACAGCAACCATCTTGCCGTCCAGTTGCTTCACCTGATCGGTAAATAACGGGAAAGGCGGCTCCTGATTCGGTTTCCAGGTGCCATCCAGCGGAATGGAGGAGAGTGTGTACCACAATACCCTCACGGGCTGGGTACTCTGTGCATTCAGTTTGAAGGCTCCCATGGAGGCTGTCAGTGAGAGAATCAGCAGGCAGTAGTTGTGTTTTTTCATTTTTATGTTGTTTACGCGTCCGCGAGCGCACGCGAAAGATTCATCCTGAACGCGCTGACAGCAGGCACCAGGGCCGCCAGTGCACCCACCAGCACGGTTATGCCCAGCAGCCACAGCTCGGACTGCACAGGCTCATAGCTGAATACGAAATGGAATTCCCGGGCAGCACCGGCATTCAGTATCCACAAACCGAACCGGCTCAGCAGGAGTCCAACGGCAAAACCGGTTATGGCCAGCAGCATACCCTCCGACAACAGCATCCAGAACAGCCTCAAACGGCTGCATCCCATAGAACGCATGAGAGCCAGCTCATATTTTCTCTCCCGCAACCTGTTGTACAACGCAATGAAAACGCTGAAACCGGAAATAAGCATGATTCCAAGGGCCAGTGTCTGCAGGGCCGTCACGCCTATGCCGAGCATTTTCATCAGCCGGTTTATTTCCAGGGCCGGACTGGCGGCCTGCATGCCTGTTGATTCGTTGATCATCATCGGCAGGGTCATGGCGGAGTGTACCGACCGGGCCTTGACCAATGCGGCCGTTATTTCGCGGGGTATGGTATCGTGTTCATGGCCATGTTCGTGTTCAGGCTCTGCGTGTCCCTCCTCGTGAATACTCCATACGCTGGCCACATCGGTAAGCAGCAGGTTGTCCAGTACCGTATTGCTGCGTTCCAGAATACCCGTCACCACGTACCCTGCGTGGTTGTGCTGTTCGCCCTCTGCCACCTCACCGTGCGTGCTGAAAAATGTCTGTCCAGCCTGCAGTCCCGTGTTTTCTGCCACGGTTGCACCAATAACCGCCTCCAGCGGCTGACTGAACAACCTGCCGGACTTCAGTTTGCCGTTGTAACGGCCAACAAAGGTCGTATCGGTACCGAGTATCCTGAACCGCTGGTACGAATCGCCGTAGGCCAGCGGAGTAATGCCGGATATGGAGCGCATTTTGCCCAATTTTTCTACCTCTTCGAGCGGAATATTGCCCGTGGGTGCATCAATATGGTAAACAGCAGAAAGTACTAACTGCAGTGGACTGCCCTTGGCGCCCACCACCAGGTCAATGTCCTTCAGATCCCGTTCAAATTTCTGCTC
>CAIYFY010000031.1 GCA_903925535.1 uncultured Bacteroidota bacterium
CGATGAAATTGACGGATATGATGAGAGTATCGTTCCCTATGATGCCCTGAAAAAATACAGTGCAACAGGATACAAGGGGCAAAACCACCTGTCTGATGAGGATTTGGGCCGATATTTCCTGGACATCAGGAAGAAACTGGGCTCGAAGGGTCAACTGATTGTACTGCTCGATTCGTGTCACAGCGGAACAGGTACACGAGGTCTGGGAGCAGCCCGCGGAACCGACATCCTCATGGCGCCTGACAGCTGGATCAGTACTCACCAGAAAAAATCCGGAATGGGCGACCTGTCCATGTCCGAGCAGGAGCAAAAGGAGATACTGGCGCCCTATGTGGCATTTTTTGCTGCCGATGCCGGCGAGTTGAATTATGAAATCAAAAGCGGTGACAAACAGATGGGGCCGCTTACTGCGGCGTTTGTGATGTCTTTCGGCAAGGTAAACGCAGGCAGCACCTACAGCGGACTGTTTGACAAAATCAGAAACGAGATGGCGGTTACCTCTCCGCGTCAGCATCCTCGCGTGGAGGGTTATCTGGACCGACTAGTTCTGAATGGCGCATTTGTTACCATAAAACCCTATTATTCTGTAACCGAGTTTGGGGGCGAACTAGTACTTAACGGAGGTTGGCTACAAAACCTCAATAAAGGCACCAAAGTGGGTTTCTATCCCGCCGAAACCCCTGATAACCTGAAAGCTAAGTCCCTTGCAACCGGCTTTATCACCACAAGCGAGCCCGCCAGAAGTATTGTGACCGCTGATAAGCCATCTTCCACGCTGAAAGGAACTTGGGCGTACGTGTTGGAGCAGTCGCCCGGCGATATGCACCTGAACGTTCGACTGGATATCACTGATACTACCCTGCGCCGGAAACTCGCTGACGAAATCAATAAGAAGAAAGTCTTCGGATTGGAAGAGGAAGCAGACTGCTATCTTTACCAGAGTTTACGCGGGGATTTGATTTATCTGGGCGACCGACAAAATCCTGTGATTGACAGTTTCCAGGTTAAAGTACAGGGAGTAGAGTCCCTGATCGTATATTGTATGGAGAAACTTGCCCGGAGCATCTATTTCAGAAAACTGGATTTTTCCAATGAATCAAAATTTACGTTTACCATTGAAATAGTACCGGTTGATACAACGAAAGACGGAAAGGTGGCCCGAATACTGTCGCCTATCAAGAAGGACAAGTCCGGAAGTTTTGTAATCACGGAAGGGGCCCCGTTTGTAATCAGAGTGAAAAATCAGGGTGTTGAGGCCGGTTTTTTCAATGTCCTGGATATTGATCCGCTAAATAATGGAAACGTCATAGCGCCCTACTTCGACTCCACGGAAAGCGCCGAAGATTTTAAACTCAAACCTGAGCAGGAATTGATTCTTCCGCGGGATAACAGCTACTTCAGTGCCACCCCTCCGTATGGAATGGAGACTCTCAAGCTAATTGTCACCGAACAGGTAGTGGATTTGCGTAAGGTATTCAAGTCAACCGGACCGATCAGAGGTGCGGTATCACCTGTTGAACGAATGATAGCTACTGTTTTTTTTCCGCAAGAGGAGGCAACCAGGGGAGAAAATACCATGCCTCCGGCTTCGCTGGGAGTATTTACCCTGAATGTAGAGTTAACTCCGAAAAAATTGGTTAAAAAACCGTGATTATTTTGATTTTATGGAATTTTTTCACGAAATTCGGCGTTAAGCCAAAATAAAAGATTCTTCGTCAGAAGTATCAACATTAAGAACTAAACAGTATGATAAAACAGCTCTTTTTCCAGTTCATCGTGATGTCGTCTCTCTGCACAAAGGCGACCGCCCAGGATTTGCATGTTTACTACGATGTTTTCCACGACTCATTGTGGTACAAAAAAGACGGCGTAATAACAGAGACGCCCGGTGTGCGCAAGCGTGATCTGGTGCAACTGCACATTATTGAATTTAATAACTACCTCTACAATATCAAAACAGAGCAAAAGGAGGTGAGTGAGGAGGCTGGTCAGGAAGATGTCTTCAATTCATTGATCTCGAAAGCTCAGGGCAGTATGGAAGGTTTGTTTAAAAATTTGCCGCTGGGCAATATAGGTGCGGGGTTTGCCAATATTAAAATATCGGATTATCTGGGTTTAGGGGGACAGGAAGAGGGCGCTCGGGGGGGAAGTGAGATGCTTGAGCAGGCCAATGCAGCCAGGGATTGTTTTAATGAACTTCAGGAACTGTCTGGAAAAATGGACAGGTTGTCTGATGAACTCATCAGTTTATCCAGGAGTATTTTTGCGGGTACGCTCAGTACGGCTTATATTGATGAACTATTAATGAGTCCCGATCTGCCTCCTACACAGGTCAAGCAACTGGTAATGGAGCAACTCGAGCTCATGTTCGGCGAAGAATTTGTGGACAATCCCACGCTCGCCGGAGCCCTGGCATGGAAAGTCAAGGTGGACAGTTTCAGGGTAAAATCGGCGCGTATGTATCAGCGGAAAAAACAATGGGATGTGAAAAAGCTCGAATATGACAAGTCTATTCTACAAATGTCACATATATGTAACTATGCCGATACATTTCAAAGGAAAACTTTAAGTGACTATAAGGATAAACTAGACATAATAAATATCCGGGATGAGATGATATCCGGCTACGCCGACGACCTGACCAAAATGGAGGAGATGGCTGCCACTGTTACACCTGATAAACTCGGAGCCCTTTATCGAAAGACACTGGAAGTGAAAAACCACAGATTTGAACACAATCAGACGTTCAAGCCGGCCGGCAGGGAAATGGATCTGGTATTGAGCGTTACGCCGAGGGCAGGGAACGAGGAAGCTGATTCAGACAGCTATCGCACCCGAACCATCCGTGTAACAAATTATGAGGGATTCAAATGCAGCGTCACTCCCGGTTTTTGCGCAGCAGGCTTCTTCACACCACAGAAACGATACAGCTTAACCCTTAACAATGACAACGAGACGATCATTGCGGAAACGGATGCTGACAAGTTTGTGCCATTGGTGACAACCGCAGTGCAGTTGTATAACGACAGGGGTGCACGGGCAACGCCGGGAGTGATGCTCGGAGTGGCAGTACCGCTCACGCTGAACGGAGGTCAGCCACAGTCGCTCAACTTTGTAGCGGGGCCAAGCCTGGTGATCGGTAGAGATCAGCGTATTTCAGTCAGTCTCGGCCTGATGGGTGGTAAAACTACCCGCCTGTCGGCGGGAGTGACGCCCTTCCAGCCATTCGATACCCAAAATGGCATCAGGCCCCTGCCGACCGTTGATCGGTACGAACTTGGGTGGTATATCGGGGTGACGGGTAACTGGTAATTGCACAAGGCAATTTAATTACAATCAAAGCAAATATAACTTGACATGCGCTGTATCTTTCTTCTGCTTTTCCCACTTTCGTTATTTGCCCAAAATAACGAAGCCGCCTGCCATTTCGCTGATTCTGCTGCTGCTTCAGGTATTACTGAAGACCTGAATGGCTACTCTATACCCGCTTACAAACACGCTGTCGTACGAAGTGTGTATGAAAAACTGTGTAATGTACACGGCGATTTTTCTGTAAAACTACCTGTATGCAAACTGGTACGGAGGGAGAAGTACGGAGCTTCCTTTTCATTCGCTGAAAAGCAAATCACAATTGAAGAGAAGGCCTACGACCTGTGTGTATCACTCGGTGCTGACAGCCTCAGTGCCCTCGCGTCGATTATTGCACATGAGTTGATACATTTCTATGACAAACACTCATTTACAGCATCCGAACAGCAGAAAAGAGATCAGGAATGGATGGCCGATTTGCGGGGAGGTCTCCTTGCCCAGCGCGCGGGCTACCCTGTTACTGATGTACAGTCGCGCCTCATTAACAGCTTCTACGACTCCTACGGACTGCCTGCAACCATGAAAGGCTATCCTGCGCGAGATGAACGTGTGGTACTGGCACGGAAGGTCCGTACGCAACTCGATCGCCTCTGGTATCGGTACAAACTTGCCAATTACATGGCCGTCACTGGACGGTACGAATACGCTACCGCATATTACCAGTCGCTGGCCGACACGTTCTCTTCCCGCGAGATTTATCAGAACCTGAGTACTGTGTATGCCTTGCGCGGACTGGAGTTTCGAACAAAGATTTCTTCCGATAACAGTATCCTGTTCCCATTCGAGCTGGATCCGGAATCGAGGCTCGCCAAAAGCGCCAAGGCACTTGAGGACAGTATGACAATTGACCGGATTGAAATGGAAAGAAACCTGACCAGTGCACTGAATTTTGCTGTTCAGGCTATCAGGCTGGACGAAAACTATATACCTGCCCGCGTAAACAGGGCTTGTACTCTCATGCTGCTGGAACGATATGCGGAAGCCGGAAAGGTTATTTCGGAAATATCAATACTGATTTCCAAAGATGACAAGGTTGGCCAGGCCCTGCTCTCGCTGCTTCGCGGCAACCTGTTGTACCTGCAAAAAGAGTCTGATTTTGAAAGAAAATCAGCAAGAGAGTGGACAAAATCTCGTGACTGGGGCAACAGGCTGGCTGATATCAATCTTCAGCTTGTTAATGACACATGGAAAGAAGGGGCAATACAACTCACCGGTGAAGCAGAGAAAATGGACGCTTTCGCGATTGACAGATATCTTTCCACGCTGGATGTTTATGATTACTCCAATCCGCTCGACAAATCAATGGGGGCTGAAATTGCTGTTGGCGCACAGGCGCAAACACATTATACGGGCGCACGTACAAAGGGCCTCACCGGCTCTGTAATCCTGATTGACTATGTGGGACCCGAGAACAAATCAGTGTGGCAATACACCCTTCCCGGCAACAGGGGGCAAACACTGAAAGGTATCTCCATCGGCAGCACAGAGAAAATGGTGCGCGACCAGTACGGCCCGCCCTCGTCCACCGTGGAAACGCCCCTCGGTCGTTATTTGCACTACCGGAAATCCAGCCTTGTTTTCCTGATTGAGAATGGAGTGGTGGAAGAGTGGGTTGTTTATCGGGTGAAGGGGAGGTAATCCCGGATGAGAATACAAAAGAAAATATTGTTCAAATCACATGTAATCAAAATGCGCAGTTTTCTTTTTTTCATCATTACTGTAGGTATGGCTCTCATATTTACTGTAGAGTTTGCCCGTGCACAAAATAATTTTGGTGGGGAGAAACCACCGAAAATGGCCGCCTTGATCATTGGAGTATCCGAGTATAAATATGCAGACAACCTGAAACTCAATTTTGCCAACCGCGATGCCATTCAATTCGCCAAACTGTTGAATTGTGCCCGGAACGTTGATATTGAAAAAGTCATACTATTACCAGATGAAAAGGCAACGCATAAAAATGTAAATAAGTCTCTCGATCAACTGAGGGTAATGGCTTCTGACACTTCTTCATCTTTCGACTATTTACTTATTTTTTTCAGCGGGCATGGGGTTTTGGCTCCCCCTGAACTAGACAGTAAGGGGTCTTTTGTTCTATACAACTCGATTATTGAGGAAGCGGATACCCGAGGATTTGATCACAGCGATCTTGTTTGCTTTCTGAAAACTTCGTTTTCAAAATGCAGTCGTATTTTCATAATCGCGGATGCATGTCATTCAGGAAGACTTACCGGAGCAGAGTCAGGTGTCAATTTGCCTATTTTACCGGAACAACACAATTTTGCAGGTAAACAGAAACGAGTTGTTGAGATACTTTCAAGCGAGGCCGGACAAAAGTCCAAAGAGCTGAATCAGCTGGAGCACGGTTTGTTCACCTATTATCTGATCAGGGGGCTGGAGGGTGAAGCCTATGCCAACAGTACAGGTGAAAACACGCTCCATGATCTTTATTTATATTTGAAAAAAAATCTTGAACCGGAGGGGCAGACGCCAGTTTATACCGGAACGGGCAGCTTCATTGA
>CAIYFY010000032.1 GCA_903925535.1 uncultured Bacteroidota bacterium
GCGGCAGGTTCGTACAAATGGCTGTTCATCGTGGTCTCGGTGGGTTTCATGGTATTCCTTTCCATGGTTAACTTCATGAAAGCGATAGTTAACTATGCCGAGAAAGAGGAATGGACAGCACCCCGGAGAAGGAACTAAACTGGTTTGGATATGAAATACCTCTGTTTTGTACTTGCACTGGCTGCCTGCCGCGAATCTGATCAGACTCAGGCTGCCCCGGCATCTGTTGGTGCCGAAATAATGGCCGATTCCATTGTGCCGGCGCAGTATGCCAACGGCAAACTCGTTCGTATCAGTAAAACGGATGCCGAGTGGAAGCGGTCGCTCTCTGAAATGAGTTATTACGTCATGCGTCAGGAGGGTACCGAACGGGCCTTCACCGGGAAGTTGTGGAGCAACAAGGCCAGGGGTACTTACGTGTGCAATGCCTGCGGACTACCGCTTTTCTCCTCCTCCACCAAGTTTGACTCAGGCACCGGCTGGCCATCCTATTACCAGCCTGTTGCAGCAGATTATGTCAGGGAAAATAAGGACAACTCCCTGGGAATGTTGCGTGTGGAAGTGGAATGTGCCCGCTGTGGTGGTCACCTGGGGCATGTTTTCGACGACGGCCCGGCACCTACCGGACTCAGATACTGTATCAACTCGGCATCGCTGAGGTTCGTGAAGGAGTAATCAGTCTTTTTCTGCCGCCCGCCTCAGTTTGTCGTTTATCGCCATGCCCAGTCCGGTTTCCGGCAGCAGGCTGGTAACGATGATATCCGCTGAAAGCTGGTCGAGGTCGTGGAGTGCTGCGTACAGTGCGGCAGCTGCTTCGTTCATATCTCCCTTGTCGGAAAGCACTACCTGTATCAATCCGGGCCGGTCGGGAACCCGCTCGCTGAATGTAAGCAGTCCGACTTTTCTGCCGGCGTACATCTCCAGCGTCATTTCCGGATTGCTGGTAATTATCAGTTCAGTTTTGGGGGAATAGTGGCGACTGAGCATGCCCGGCGCGTCGGGGGCAGCCATCGCGTTATTTCTGATGGTCACGTGTCCCGCCACCTCCTCAATTTCTCCGGGTGTGATGGAGCCAAGGCGCAGAATGACCGGTCTGCCATCGTCTCCAAAGCCCACTATGGTTGATTCGATGCCTCTCCGGCAGGTTCCGCCATCGAGAACGCAGGGGATCGTGTCGCCAAAGTAGCGCTCCACATGCGCTGCGCTGGTAGGGCTGATTGTCCCGAAAGGATTGGCGCTGGGGGCTGCCAGCGGATAGGAAGTTCTCCTCAGCAGTTCCTGGGCTACCGGATGGTCCGGAGCCCTGACAGCCACTGTTGCCTTGCCTGCTGTTACCAGATCAGGAATACAACTTTTCTTTTTCAGAACGACTGTCAGGGGACCGGGCCAGAAATGTCGGGCCAGTATAACAGCTTCTTCCGGGATATCCGAGGCTACCACATTCAGGTCGGCGAATCCGTTGATGTGCACAATAAGCGGGTTATAGGCAGGTCGCTGTTTGACTTCGAAAATCCGGCGCACTGCCTGTTCGCTGAATGCATTGCCCGCCAGTCCGTAAACCGTTTCGGTCGGCATTCCCACTACATCATTTCTGTCGAGGCTGTCAACTGCCAGCTGGATATCCCTGGTAATCATTTTGCGCTTTTATTGTCCCTGTCCCAGCGAGAAAGCCGGTTTCCCGTCGAAGCTGTACAGGTTTTCGGTTTTGATGACATCAATACCGTGAACAAGCGCGCTGTTAAGAAGTTCAATAATGGTGGCAGAATTCAGTCCGTCGGCAGCAACCGGTTTGAACCTGCATCTCCAGTGGTCGGTGCAGAATGTCTCGCTGAAGCCGTCGGGCCATACCTTGATACCGCGGTTGGTGATCATGGAGAGTTTCACGCCGGCTGTATCCAGTTTTTGCACAATGGCAGCCAGATCGTCCGGGTTCTCTCCGGGCCAGTGCACAAACAGATCCACACCTTCCAGTTTTTTCACTGCCGGTTTTTTGCGCTGGTATTTGGGCAGGTTGAGTTTCGGGCTTTCCGAGTAGGCTACAGCTTTCAGGTTTTCCGGCTTTTTACCCAGATTGGCGATCACGGCCTCTGCGAACTCGCTGGTGCTCACCTTGCGGGTACTCACTCCTTCCTTGTATATATCATACGTGTGTACCCCTTCTTCGATCGTTCTCAGCCAGGCGTTCTGCACCTTCTCCGCCACATCACTCTGTCCGATATGGTTGAGCATCATGATGGCACCCTGCAGCAGTCCCGACGGATTGGCCACATTCTGACCCGCCCGGCGCGGTGCGGAGCCGTGAATAGCCTCGAACATGGCACACTCTTCCCCGATATTGGCAGAGCCTGCCAGTCCCACAGAGCCTGCAATCTGGGCAGCCACATCGGAGAGTACGTCGCCATACAGATTGGGCATAACAATCACGTCGAAGGCCTCGGGCGTATCGGCCAGCTTGGCAGCACCTATATCAATAATCCAGTGCTCGTTTTCAATTTCAGGGTATTCGCGGGCGATTTCATCAAAAACAGCATGGAAAAGACCATCAGTCTGTTTCATGATATTGTCCTTGGTGAAACAGGTCACTTTTTTTCTGTTCTGTTGCCGAGCGTATTCAAAGGCATATCGTACGATGCGTTCGCAGCCCGGGCGACTGATGAGTTTCAGGCACTGCACCACCTCGTCGGTCTGCTGGTGCTCGATACCAGCATACAGATCTTCTTCATTTTCGCGCACGATGATCACATCCATCACCGGGTGTTTGGTGTTCACAAACGGGAAAAGACTCATGCACGGGCGCACGTTCGAGTAGAGCCCAAGGAATTTGCGGGTGGTAACGTTCAGACTCTTGTATCCACCGCCCTGCGGAGTCGTGATGGGTGCCTTCAGGAAAATCTTGTTGCGGCGGATGGTTTCCCAGGATTCAGGGGCAATTCCTGACGTGTTTCCGGACAGATA
>CAIYFY010000033.1 GCA_903925535.1 uncultured Bacteroidota bacterium
GATGACCGGATTTTTGCGGTTCCAGTCCCACTGGTCTTCTATCCAGAGTCCTTTGAAAAGTTCGCGGCTGCCGTTGTACAGTTCGTGCAGGGTTGAAATAGTGATGGATTTGCCAAATCTGCGCGGTCGGGAGAGGAAATAGTATTTCCCCGTTGACGCCATTTGATACAGGTACCTTGTTTTGTCAATGTACTTGTATCCGCCCTCAATGATGCTGCGGAAGTCCTGTAAACCGAGTGGGAGTTTGGCTGCCATTTTTATGAATTCTGCACTACAAAGGTACGGGATTCTGAGGAACATCGAACGTCGAATTCTGAACAAGCTCCTGATACCTGGAGGTTTTCAAGAGGCCACATACTCACAGGCCTGAACCATTTTTTATTCTTCCTTCGATACTCGTTGTCGAATATCCATCCACAAACGGTAGCGACAGCACCCGGCCGCCGCGGGCGATTACGATATCCGATCCGATAATCTGTTCGGGTTTCCAGTCGCCGCCTTTAACCAGTATATCAGGCTGTAGCAGTTGAATGAGATCAAAGGGGGTGTCCTGATCGAAGATGACCACGGCATCCACGAAAAGCAGGGATGCGAGCAGATGCGTGCGGGTATGCTCGTCGTTGATGGGGCGGGTAGGGCCTTTAAGCCTGCTGACCGAAGCGCCGCTGTTCATGCCCACTATCAGCCGGTCGCCCAGATCGCGGGCGGCCGACAGATAGTGGATATGTCCGTAGTGCAGGATATCGAAGCAGCCGTTGGTGAATACGATCCGGTCGCCGGTGGCGCGCCACGAAGCGGCTGTGCGGGAAACCTGCTCCCACGATTGAATTTTATGCTGAATGTGTTCAAAAAAAGGCATAATCAGCTCTTATGCCGCAAAGTTACTGGATTTTAACCGGGAACGCAATGTCGAAATCTACCTCGCCGCCCGGATTGGCACTGTTGTTTTTGTCGGTGGGTTCGTGGTACAGTTTAACAGTCAGGAATCCCGTGGAAGTCTGTCCGGTTGCCCAGTTGGTGATTTGCCCGAATGGCTTCCCGCTTGAATCCTGATCTGCACCGGTGATGGTCAGACTTGCCCCGCCACTAACGGTCCAGGTGAACAGGTGCGCAGTGTTTTCTGCCGATATCTCCGCCGTGTAATCAACGGCTGGCGACTGACTCTCGTCGGATACCAGCACAGCGCACTGCAGTCCGCTGGTGGAGGCTGGCAGGGTGATTTCGTCAATAACCGGGTCGTTACCACCGGGGCCGTCGCTGTCGTTCCAGGTGAACGTCTGGTCGAAGCCCGGGCCGGTCACCAGCAGTTTGATGGTCGTGATGTTCTCCTGTTCTGTGTGATCGTGCTTTTCGCAGCCACCAAGCATGAACAGACCGGAGAGGATGAAGGCAATTGAAGCAAAAGATGAAACTTTGATTTTCATAGTGAATTGAATTTGAAGTGGTTGTTAAATGATCAGTTTGAGTCGGAGTGAAATGTTCATGCCGGGTTCGTCGGCATAAAATCTGAAAAAGTTCATATAGTCCCGGTATGCGGTGTTGAGCAGGTTGGATACTGTGAGGCCCAGTTCCATGGGTTTGTGACCTGCTTTCAGTTGCAGGGTTCCGTCCAGATTCACCAGGGTATATGCCGCAGGTGCCGGCTTCAGCAGTCCGGCAGCCGGGATGCGTGTTTGCTGCATGACGGTCGTGCCGCCGATCCGTATGTACGACTCCCGTTTGTCGCTGCCGGATCTGGTCCAGCGAATGGCATACTGATACCGGTCGGCAGGCATCAGCGGCAGCCAGTCGCCTCCGGGAGCGTCGGTGGTTCTTTTGCCGCGAATGATTGAGAAACCCGGCTCGAGATAGAGCGATTTTCCCAGTCGTATGGCTGCACTTCCGTCGAGACCGTTAAGTACAGCATTGGCCTGTTTGTAGAAATAGGCGGGAAAGGCGCCGCGTACCGTGAGTACGAAGGTGTTTTGCGGGTCGAGGTAGATGAAGTCGCGTATATGGTTGCTGTAAACCGACAGGTTGATGTTCAGTGCGTCGCTGTTCAGCTGAAAGCTCAGGTTGTTGTTCCAAGCTTTTTCAGATATCAGAGCCGGATTGCCCTGCTCAAAGGTGCCGGCGCCGTGGTGAACACCCCGCGCAAACAGCTCGTTGACATGCGGAGGCCGCCAGGCCAGTCCGGAGTTGAATGTGGCCGAACAGTACCGGTTAAAGTGGTAAATCACCCCTGCGGTGCCCGAGGCGTTGCCAAAATGTACCAGCGTGTCAATGTTGTTCAGTGAGCCGGTTGAGGTGGCAGCGGTGTACCGGTAGTCGTACCGGGCGCCCAGTTCAAATTCCCAGGGTTGCGGGTAGCGCCTTCTCCGCTCCATGATCCAGACGGATCCGCCCAGCGACTGGTAGTCCGGAATCAGTCCGCCCCTGCCTACAAAGTTGGTTTGCTGCACTGCCTGAAATCCGGCTCCGCCCTGCCAGTGGCGGACAGGCTGGTGTTCGATGGCGGCATCGAGCGTGTTGGTCCAGAGCTGGAAAGAAAGTTGTGGCCGTGTGCCGGCACTCCCGGATGATCTGACCACATCATACTCCCTGCGCTGATTGTACTGAAAGACATACTGGCCGGTCAGTTTCCAGGTGTCGTTTATTCTGAGTACGGCCTTGTTCCGGGATGTAAGGTGACCAGCCTCCTGGTAAGGGCGACCAATTGTGTAGGTAAACAGATTATTGTTGTTCAGCGGGGTATCTGACTTAATCGCCAGTTGCAGGTCGGTCAGGTTTCCCACATGTGCCGATCGCAGAATGCCGGTCTGCATATTGAACGACGACAGTCCGCTCTCGAATTCCCACCGGTTCTTTCTCCATGAAGCAGCAGCCGATACGTTATACTCCTGCAGGCCTGTGTTGTGGAGGAAATAATCGGGTGACCGCAGGTTGCCGCTTTTTTTGAGCGTCCCCTGTGCGCGCGCGACGAGCGAGCTGCCGGGCTTTCGCCAGTCGGCGCTGCCGGAGAGTACCGCCCCCCGTCCGTTGGAAAAAACGCCTGTTGAAATCCAGCCCCCCCAACCATCCTCTTTCCGGAAGGGTTCTTGTTCGATAATCACGGCCCCGCCCATGGCACCCGGCCCGTACCGTACACCCGCAGCGCCTTTAATGACCGTGATTTTCCCGGCAGAAAAAGGATCAATTTCAGGTGCGTGTTCACGGCCCCACTGCTGACTTTCCAGTACCACATTGTTATTCACCAGCGCAATCCGGTTGGAGTGCAGTCCCTGAATGACGGGTTTCCCGATGGTGGAGCCGGTGGAAAGGACAGATACCCCCGGCAGTTTCCGGAGTGTTTCTGCCAGATTGGTGCCGCGTGCGGCTTCCAGGTCGGCCTGGCTGAGCGTTGCCTGCGCCTGGGCGGGCGCGGGTGCGAGCGCCTTCTCAACGATGATTACCTCTTTCAGCACAGCATCGTGATCCAGGTTGAAGTCGAATGTGGCGTTCTCGCGGATGCGAACGATCTGCACCAGATGCGCACATTCCACGTGACTGACTTCCACGGTGTAGGAAGAGTCTTCACACAGATCAATGATTTCAAAGTATCCGGATTCGTCGGAAAGCGTTGATTTGCCGGCCTCCCTGACAAAAACAGCAGCGTAGGCGAGCGGCTCTCGCCGGTTACCTTCGGTGATATGCCCCCGCAGTGCGGAGTGGCAGTGTTGTGCCTGTGCGGCTGCTATACTGCCGGAGAGGCAGACAGTTGCCAGCATGGCTTTGTGTCTGAGTGACATGCCCGAAAAATTGATGAGGTGGCAACGGCATGACAAACAAATACCCGGTTTTCAGGGCAGTTCCGGCAGGTACTGTCAGGACACTCATGCCGGGGTGCAGTAACGCTGCAGACCGCCGATATGCCTGATATGAACCGGAACTTCCCTTACAGTGCGGATACTGTCGGTCAGTTGGTTGAAAAAACGGGAAACCCCGCCGGGGGCAGGGAAGGCGTGCCGGTGTGTCGGCTCAGCAGGCTGGCGGACCTCTCAGGCTTGTAACCGCCTGCTCGCCGGAGAAGAAGAAACCTGTTACACCGGCAGGAGAGCTGTTGACTTCAGGCTGAGAGCGAAGGACAAATTCGGCAGGGCGGGGCGTACATTCCTGTACGGAAAGAAGAAACTCGCAGATAGAACATTCATCTACCGCGTAACGCTCGTCATGGAGGTGGTGCTCACTTCTGTCGCGCTCGGCGGCCGTACATACGGGATGATCCTCGTGTACGTGGTGATGCTCAAGCAGGGGGTGCAGCGCCTTCATCAGCCAGAAGCTGATGAGGAATGCTGTGAGCATACCTGCAGACAAGCGGGGCGATATGGAGTGATTCAGGCCGAACATCGGGACAAATATACGGGAAATCTTATAAAAGACGCCGGTTGAACATACAGAATGCCGGCGATGACGCCGCCACACTGAAGATGATACAGGTAGAATGATCGAGGTTTTGACTCAATGAGTCAAGAAAGACGATAGTAAAGTAGTATTATGACGAGGACAGGGCTGCTCCGCAATGGCGGGGCAGCTCTTGTTTTTGGTATTCTAGTGCTATCTTTGCGACAGAATCAAACAAATACCGACAATGAATTATCTGGGAGTTGGCTCCCGCGTCAAGCATCCGGCTTTTGGCGACGGGGTAATTATCAGGCTGCATGTGGCAGCCTACGAGGTATGCTTTACTCAGTTCGGACTTAAAATGGTGGGGAAAGATTACTCCAACTGGACGGTCGTTGAACATATTCCGGCAGAAGAGGCTGTTACTTTCTCCGAGGCCGAACAGTCTCTGGCGAAAGTCCTGCGCGCCTGGGCGGGGGTAAGTCTGGAAAAAGTAGAGCTCGGTGACCGCTGGAAAAATGGTAAAATGACCCTGCAGGCCGATGGCGTTCAGCCCAAGGAAATACCAATTGATACTTTTTTCCACAAAATCGTCATGATGCGCGATCGCCTGCGTGTGCTCGAGCAGCAGATAAATGCCCACAAAAAGCTCGACGACGAGGACAAGGTGAATCTCCAGCAGTACATCACCCGCTGCTATGGCAGTATGACCACGTTCAACGTTCTGTTCAAAAACCGCGAGGATTATTTCGTGGGTGAGAGCGGTAAAGAATAATCATGATCTGGATTATCGCAGTTGTAGCCTGTCTGGCCTCTCTGCTCACGCTGATCTCCGGATTCGGCCTGGGTACTATACTTATGCCTGTTTTCGGATTGTTCTTTCCGCTGCCCGTGGCTGTGGCACTAACGGGTATTGTTCATCTGCTTAACAATATCTTCAAGCTCTCTCTGGTTGGTACCAAAGCCTCCCGTGAAATGGTTTTCCGGTTCGGTATCCCATCCGTTCTGGGCGGCGGCGCCGGTGCGCTGCTGCTGGGCTATCTGGATCAGCTGAAGCCGCTGTTCTCCTACAAGATGGGCGACGGACTGTATCATGTCAGTCCGCTCGGTTTTGTCATTTCCATAGTGATGATTTTTTTCGCACTGATGGAGATTGTCCCGGCACTGAAAGCGCTCAATTTTACCAGGCGGTTTCTGACTGCCGGCGGACTTCTGAGCGGGTTTTTCGGTGGACTGAGCGGCCATCAGGGTGCCCTCAGATCGGCTTTTCTGGTGAATGCCGGTCTGTCCAAAGAAGCCTACATCGCCACCGGTGTGGTAATTGCCTGTATGGTTGATCTGACCAGGCTTCCTGTATATTTCAGCGGATTTATCAGAGAAAATCTTTCAACCCAGTGGCCCGTATTGCTCGCTGCCACACTCAGTGCATTCGCAGGTGCGTGGATTGGTAACCGTTTCATGAAAAAAATTACGCTGGAAGCGGTGCAAAAACTGACGGCAGTAATGATTATTGCCATTGCCGTGCTGCTCGGTATGGGAGTACGGTAATGAAAAAGAAAAAACAGACTCCTCTCTGGAGTATCACGCCACCAAACGGTCCGGTATCGTATCTTTTCGGAACGGTTCACGCCCCCGATGCACGCGCTTTCTCGTGGATTGAACCGGCCACCGAACGGCTGCTCTCGTGCACTTGCTTCGCAGGCGAATTCGATCTGTCTGAAATCAATTCTACGGTACTGGAGGCGGGTATACGTCTTCCCGAAGGACAAACACTGAAGGGACTTCTCCCGAGAGGTGCCTGGAATCAACTGGAGTTTCTCGCAGACAGGCGCCTGGGTACGCACGCGCAAGCACTGGATGGCCTGCATCCGTTTGTGGTGTGGTCAATGCTGATGAAAAGTAATCTGACCGGCGATTATAATTCATCACCTGATGAAATGATGTGGCAAACAGCCATGCATGCAGGTAAGCAGGTTGCAGGAATGGAGAGCTACAGCGGACAGATTGATATTGTCCGAAGGATTCCCATGGAATCGCATGTATCGGGCCTGGTGCGCTATCTGAAACATTACCGGAAAGCCGGGCGTCAGACCGACAGGATGCTGAGCCTTTATGAAGCAGGACAAATTCAGGAACTTGCGCGGATTGCCCGACAGTCGCTCCGCGAAAACAGAAACATTCTCTCCGATCAAAGAAATATCAAAATGGCTGCGAGATTTGAAGCGTTGTCGTCTGAACAAAGCCTCTTTTGTGCCGTGGGTGTAGCGCATCTGGGTGGAAGCGCGGGTCTGCTGCGGCTGCTCAAACACAGGGGTATGTGTATAAAGCCGGATGAGAAAAGTCTGGTTCTGTTCCGGCGATAGTCTTACTTTTGACCCGCGACAATTCATTTGCTCAAACTTCTTATTCATCCGGATTTGCTGCCCTTTCATCCTCTTCTCGTTCTCACTTATGTCCTGCTGCTCATGATGTCGGCCAACCCGTTTGCGTTCGGCGGCGAACAGCGAAGTATCCTCCTTCTGTTGTCAGTTTTCAGCACGAGTTTCCTGATTCCGGCACTTGGAGTGGTACTGATGAAACCGCTGGGACTGATCAAGGAACTGCAGATGCGCGACAAGCAGGAGCGCATCGGTCCTTACATTGTTTGCGGGGTGTTTTATCTGTGGCTCTACAAGAATTTCATGGGTGGTACAGTGCCGGAATTATATGCCAAGTTCACACTGGGTGCCTGTATCGCGCTGTTTCTGGCATTTTTTGTCAATATCTTCAGCAAAATAAGCATGTACGCTACAGGTATGGGAAGCCTGATTGCCATGATTATGATTCTGGCCTTCGCCTGGCCGGGTAATGCCGTAACTGTCGGACAGATTCGGCTGAGCCTGAATCTGATACTGGCTATGGCCATTGTTCTGGCCGGAGTTGCAGGATATTTTACCATGCGCAACACGGATCACGAAGCCAGGGATGTGTGGAGAGGGTATCAGGCTGGTTTCGTCGCTGTACTCATCGGATACTGGCTGGGCTAAACCTGCGTTCTATTTGTTTTCCGCAGGCTCTACACTGTATCCGCGTTGCCTCAGCAGGGCTACGACACCACCCGGACCGCCCAGGTGTCCTGCACCGACTGCGAAAATAGTGGACTTTTCTTCCATCATGCGCGACATAGGGGCTATCCAGTTCCGGTTTCTTTTGCCGAGCAGCAGGTTTTCATACTGCCCCATGCCTTCCTCTTCCGCAATCATCGCCTGCATGGAGGTGATGTCCTGATCCCGGTACATCTGCAGCATTTTTTCCAGTTCACTCTGACCACCTGAAGCGGTATCCACTTCCATGCTTCTGAGGCCGTCCGCCAGCATTTTTGCCTGGTCGCGGTACGGAATGCTGTCAAAAATACCCATCTGGTAGGCCGTGGTTTCCAGACCGGCTGTTTCCAGTTTGCGGCGGCGCGCACTCTTGTACACTTCCATTTCCACGGAGGTCATGGCACCCGTTGGGCCCGACTCTTCATCCCCGCTCATCATGGTACTCAGAAACATGGGCTTCATACGCTCCATCATACCCGCAGCCAGGCCTTTTTCAGCCATTTTCTGCTTCACATAGGCGTAATCCTCCGCAGGTAGCAGGTCTTTGAGGGTTTGCTTGCCCGGCATGAAAGCCTTGGTCATCAGGCTGAACTGTGTGCGCAGACTGGTCAGCTCCTTCATGTCTATCTCGAAGGTTACC
>CAIYFY010000034.1 GCA_903925535.1 uncultured Bacteroidota bacterium
CAGTACAGTGGCGGGTATCTGATGCAGCGGGTAACACAGGTACTTGTTCGTTCACAGTAACGGTGAATGATGATGATACACCCACAGCTGTTTGCAATAATCTGACGGTAACACTTGATCCGGTGTCGAACCAGGCCACAGTAACCACAGCCCAGTTGACGGTCAACTCAACTGATGCCTGCAATACGGTAACCTCCATTGCTCCGGCATGGAGGGCCAGTCCGGGCACCTGTGCCGGAGCGGTCTGCATATCCGGAACTGCTACCTACCCTGCAGTACGCAACGGTGGTGGTACCATCAACTACACCAAAACGAATTGCCTTGGCAGTTCACGAAACGAGACATGGTTCTATTTCCAGGTGACGTCGCCTGGTACAATTAACCAGACAATCAGTATCTCCCCGTCTTCGGATGTGGATTATGCGTGCTGGGGTCCGTTCAGTACACTCGCCAACGGGTGCAACAACCTCAGTGTAGCCACCCAGAAATCATGTAACTACAGCGGCGCAAACGGAGGAACAATGAGTTTCTTCGCACCTGTCGGGTACTACCTGATGGTCGTCACCAACTTTGGCAATCAGGCAGGCAATATTACCCTTTCGAATAATTCAGGTACCGCCACTGTAGGAGCGTGCAGCAGCATGAGCGGTACTGAAACATCATACATATACAATCAGACCAACCTCGGCCAGAACACGGTTACGGTTCAGGTAACAGATGCTGCGGGTAATTCCAGTACCTGCAATGCTGTTGTCACCGTTCAGGCAAATGACCCGGTTCCTCCGGTTGCCGTTTGCCGGAATATATCTGTTAGTCTGGACGGAAGCAATTCGGCCACCATTCGCGCCAGTGATATTGATGGCGGTTCTTCAGACAATGTGGCTGTGAGTGCCTATTTGCTCAGTAATACTTCTTTCAACTGCAGCAATATCGGCGCAAATGTGGTTACCCTCACTGTATCTGATCCAAACGGCAATACCGCAACCTGCAGTTCGGTGGTAACAGTGAACGATGTTACTGCACCTGTATTTGCAGATCCGGCAGATGTAATACTGGCAACTGCAGCAGGGTCAGAATGTCCTTCTCCCGCAAGCATTTCACTGGCTGCCAGCCAGACAGTACCGGTTGCCACGAATAACACGGCACTCTTCTACACCGTACACGGGAAAGCCCAGAGTGGCCCGACCTCATACAGCGACAATTGCGCCACAGGTTTGGATCTCAAACTGTACTGCTGGGGTATTGATGAAGACAATACAGGGTCGGCCGACAAATGTTCACGCCAGATCAGGATTACCTGGCGGGTTTATGACAAAAACAACTCCAACTTTACAGAACAGACACAACTTTTCACGATATATGACAATACCATTCCGACTTTTACATGTCCGGCGGATATTACCATTAACTCGGCATCAAATTGTACTCCCGACCTCCTGCCTTCAAATACTGGTGATGTATTGAATGAAGACGACAACTGTTCCAACGCCTCGTCTATCACCCTCGTATCTCCTGATGATCCGTTTTCGCTGGGTATTCCATCGGACACACGGCATTGTGTTACGTTGGTCACGAGCCAGAATGTAACTTTCGACTGGAGCTATTCAACAGTGGATTTGAATCCGACCTACGATCCGTTCGGGTATTCAATAAATGGAATATACATACAGTTGAGCGATGACAACGGCGCATTGAACCAGTCTGGTTCCGAGATAATTCCTGTGCCTGCAGGTGCCGAGTTCTGTCTTATTCAGTCAACTATCGATAATGATGGAGGTTCCGCCACAACTGTTGTGGACAGATTCAAGGCGCTTCAGCTGCTTGCGGCGTCTTACCAGGACGCCCTTCCTGTGAATCTGAACTGCCCCGGTGAGTACTATATCGATCGTACATGGAGTCTTTCCGACGCCTGCGGCAATGCAGCAGCCAGTCAGATACAGCGCATCACGGTGCTCGACAAAACAGCGCCGGTGGTTACCACTACCAATACTTCACTCGACCCGGATATTGACAATTATATCTGCGACGTTTCCTACACCTTCAATGCAGGTCCACAGGTTTGCTTCCTCAGCAAAACCATTTCCAGGCCGGAGTGGAGCGATGCCTGCGGAGGTCCGGTAACCAGGACGCAAAGTGCCAATAACAACGTGACTGTCAGCAACTACGGCAGTTTCGTGAGCGTTGATTTCCCGGTGGGCACCACGACGGTGACCTTCAGAGCGCAGGACTGTCCGGGCAACACGGCCGTGTGCAGCGTAACGGTTACCATTGTTGACACTCAGGCACCCATACTCAC
>CAIYFY010000035.1 GCA_903925535.1 uncultured Bacteroidota bacterium
AACGAGTGGGTTGATTTCGAGCTGAACTTTATGCTCACGCATGAATATCACACAGTGGTGGCGCAGGAGTTGTTCAATAAAAGGAAAGCAAAACACGTGCAGCTGCTGCTCAAGCAAAAACGCCGGCTCAATCCGGATGCAGCTCCTTCTGTGGATGAAATTTCCTTGCTGGATGAAAAAGAGCGGGGTGGCGACATGAAAAAAGCCATTCGCGAAACGGAAAGCGAAATCAAGATGTCCAGAACCGGTCGGGGCGTCGAAACCATGTACCGCACCACCTACCGCACGCACACCAACCTGAGTGCCATGGCCGACAGTAAAGCCAATATTATGCTTTCGGTGAACGCAGTGGTTATTTCCATCCTTGTTTCCAATCTGTTTCCCCGTTTGCAGGAGAGCGACAAGGTGGACGTCAACTTGCTTGTTCCGGTCATTCTGCTCACCTGTACCTGTCTGGGGTCCATGGTTTTTGCTACCCTGGCTACCAGGCCCAAGATTACGGAAGGCAAGGTGACCCGCGATGCCATCAAACAGCGAAAGGCCAATCTGCTGTTTTTCGGAAACTTTCACAGTATGCCGCTGGATGACTTCCAGTGGGGTGTAAACGAAATGCTTTCCGATCCTGAATTTCTTTACAGTTCGATGAGCAGAGACCTGTACTTTCTTGGTATCGTACTGGCGAAGAAATATCAGTATCTGAGTATCTGCTACAACATCTTCATGTACGGACTGATTGCATCGGTGCTTGCATTCGGTGTTTTACTGGCCATATAAGGCTGTGATATCAGTCTTTCACAAAAACTATCCGTTTTGCCGGTTCTTTCTGCCGGCAGACAACATAAAAACAGCTTCTATGAAAAAGCTCGGTTTTCTTTTCGTATCGGCAGCCCTGACTGCCGTTTCCTGCAACAAGAGTGAAAAGCCGGCAGGTGGTCCACCACAGGGGGGAGCGCTGTCCGTCGGAGCGGTAGAGGGTTTCGTAGCCCGCGCCACCGAACTGTCTGAAAACGTGACGGCTGCCGGTGCACTGGTTCCCGCCGAGGAAACAGAGCTGCATCCGGAGGCATCGGGCCGGGTTATCAGCATCAATCTCCCGGAGGGCCGTCCGGTGAAAAAGGGAGATTTGCTGCTCAAGATATTTGATGAGGACCTGAAAGCACAGCAGAAGAAACTGGAAACCCAGCTTCGTCAGGCCGAAATTACCGAGCAGCGACTCGGAGAACTGCTCAGGGTGAAGGGGGTAAGTCAGCAGGAATACGACCTGGCAGTGCTGAATGTACAGACACTGAAAACAGATATGGAGCTGGTACGTATCAACATCTCCAAAACTGAACTTCGCGCCCCTTATGATGGTGTCATCGGCCTTCGCAGGCTCAGTCCGGGCGCCTATGTTACCCCGTCCACGGTGGTAACCACTATCCGCGCCAGCAGCGGACTGAAGCTGGACTTCAGCATCCCGGAAAAATATAATCAGCTTATCAAAGTGGGTCAGGGCGTCAACTTCCGGGTGGAAGGTGATGCATCCGAACATACCGCCACGGTAACTGCCACAGAGCAGATGATTTCGGAGGATGCGCGTAACCTGCTCGTACGCGCTTCGGTGCGCGAGAGCCGCGGCCTGCTACCAGGCGCTTTTGCAGAGGTCAGTCTGATTTTGAAAAACAAACCACAGGCGCTGATGATTCCCAATCAGGCCGTTATTCCGCAGGCGCGGGACAAAAAGGTGATACTGTGCAAAGAAGGAAAGGCCAGATTTGTGACCGTTAAAACCGGAGTGCGCCAGTCGGGCATGGTGGAAGTGCTGGAAGGAATCCAGGCGGGGGATACAGTTTGCACCACAGGGGTATTGTTCCTCCGCCCGGATTCGCCGGTCAAATTTTCAAAAGTGGACTAAGAAGAATCAGGCCTGCGCGGTTGGAGTTCCGAAGTTCATCGGAGGCAGCGACTGGTCGGGTTCGTCAATTTTACCGAACTGCGATTCATATTTCAGAACATTTTCGCGGAGCGCTGCGAGCAGGCGCTTGGCGTGTTCCGGCGTGATGACAATACGCGATTTCACTTTCGCTTTGGGCATATTGGGCATCATGCGGATGAAGTCAATGACAAATTCGGCGTTGGAGTGCGAGATAATCGCCAGGTTTGAGTAAACACCTTCTGCTACCTCGTCGGAAATTTCGATGTTGATGGCCGGTTGGGCAGGATTTTTTCCGTCAGACATTGGATTTGAAATTA
>CAIYFY010000036.1 GCA_903925535.1 uncultured Bacteroidota bacterium
TGCCACGGCCATCCGTATGATCCGTTTTATATGCCGGATTACTACCGGTTTATGGCGTTTTTCAACAACTCCCGCGATGAAGATACCTGGGAGGATTATCCTGCACTCCGGCACCTGTCGCCTGCCGACAGTCTGAGCCTGATCCGCTTCTCCGGTCAACTGTCAGAAAAAATACCGCCCGAAAAGACAGCGGCTATCCGGCAGTTCCTGAAAACCTGGCAGCCCGCCTGGTACTCCATCGCCACCGACTCCTTCCTGAACTGCGAACTCTACGATACCAAATGGCTCACCATGCGAAATCACGCGCGCGCACGCCTGCGCAGCGTGAACCTCGACGGAAAATCACGGCTGATATGGCGATATGCCGCCAATACCGAAACCGGCCACCTGACGGTCAGGACGGATAGCTCCGACGGACCCCTGTTATTTGAAACGGTAGTGAACAAAACCGCAGGAAGAGAGATTCAATATATTGATTTTCAGCCCGTAACAGGAGTTCACGATCTGTGGTTCCTGTATGAAAATCCGGCGCTGAAAACTGCTTCTCAGTCGGATCTCATGTTCGACTGGCTTCATTTCGGCGAGCCACTGCCGGGTGAAAGCGTGGCACTCCGCGACACTTTTTTCCGGCTGCTCCGGGCCCCGTCCGACTTCACACCCGTGATGGTGGAGTCTTCGCCGGAGATGGCGCGCCCGACCCGGATCTTCCAGCGGGGCAGCTGGCTGTCGCCTGCCGATACCGTTCTGCCCGGATTGCCGGCTTTTATGCATCCGATGGCGCCTGGTGCGCCCGCCAATCGCCTCGGACTGGCCAGCTGGATTGCCGACAAACGCAACCCGCTCACAGCCCGGACGCTGGTGAACCGCATCTGGGAGCAACTTTTCGGACTCGGACTGGTTGAAACACTCGAAGATCTGGGATCTCAGGGGGCATCACCCACTCACCCCGGTCTGCTCGATCATCTTTCCTGGAAACTGATGTATGAATATAACTGGAGCGTCAAAAAGTTGCTTCGGGAAATTGTCACCTCTGCCACTTACCGCCAGGACTCAAAAATATCGCCGGACCTGCAGGAACTCGACCCGCGCAATGAACTCCTCGCGCGCGGCCCGCGTGTACGCCTGTCGGCCGAACAGATCCGCGACAAGGCACTGTCGGTGGCAGGCATCCTGAGTCGGAAAATGTATGGTCCGGGTGTGATGCCCTACCAGCCCGAGGGCATCTGGAGCTCGCCCTGGAGTGGCGATTACTGGCAGCAAAGTGCCGGTGACGACCAATATCGCCGCGCTGTTTATACGTTCGTGAAGAGAACCAGTCCTTACCCTGACTTCGTATCCTTTGATCTGGCGCCCCGCGAAGTGTGTTCAGCCCGACGAATCCGGACGAACACGCCCCTTCAGGCCCTCGTTACCCTCAACAACCCCGTTTTTATGGAAGCCGCCGCTGCCCTCGCCTCCGCAACGGAGAAACAATGGCCGGGCTCGCCTGAACAGCAGATTGCCGCTCTGTACGAACGAGCCGTCGGCAGGCCCGTATCACCAGCCATCAGTGCCGTCATGATGAAACTGTACCGGAAAGCTGCAGACACCCCGGGTACCCGCCCCCCGCTGGTGGTAGTCGCCAATGCCGTGATGAACCTCGACGAATTTCTGGTGAAGGGTTGACTATTCAACAGTTATCTTTCGACTAGCCTTTATACTCCCCTGTTTATCAGTGATTTTCAGCAGGTAAATACCCGCAGACAAAGCGCCCGTATCCATCCGGCATCCGGCACCGTAAAAAGACACCGATTGTATGTTTCTTCCCTGCATATCGTACAAGTCCAGCCTTCCTCCAGCAGAATTCACACCATGGATAAGCACGGAAACTGATTCGGAAGCAGGTTGAGGCCAAACCTCCACAGCCAGCCCCCCTGCCGGAGTCTCGACGCTGCTGAATGTCCCGGGAGTTCTGTATGTATGTACCGTAGTATTGGTCAGAACGGGCTCATTAAAGTCAAAATAAATAGCAGCCCGGTTTTCCACCACTGCCCCTTCTGACAGACTGGCGAGTGGTTTGATACTGAACCGTATAAAGCCGTGTGAAGCAGGCTCATTCACGTTACTGTCGGGTAACATGATGCCCGGGAAGATAAATTCAACCACCCTGTCGCCGGTAATGCGGTAATCGTAATGGTGCCCGGAGGCGCCGGCAGTAAACGTGGTGATATCCATATTTCCGGAAATAGTGTCCCGGACAACCACATTGAAGGCGGTATCTGTACCTGTATTCTGAAACCTGATCTGATACTCGATTGGCTGGCCGGGTGCGATAAAGTGCTCTCCGGTGACACCCAGCGGGTATCCCTGCTTGTCATTCGGATCGTAGCTTCCAATATTTTGACGGCAGTCGGTATCAAGCCATGTATTTTCATCAAACAGTGAAAACTGGTTGATAATACCCAGACTGAATACGCTGCTGTCAGGGCCACACGCTTCGATAGTTGCCCCCGTGACGGGGCCGAACGGGTTGGCCGGAGTCTGTCGCACTTCCATTCGCCATGTACTCCCGTTGGCAGGCACTGAAATAGTAGTTGAGGCCCCACTGTCCAACTGAAACGTTCCGGTTTGTGCCGTCATCAACATGACGTCTTCCACAATGACATAGGAAACAGGCTGGGACATATCCTCACCGGTATTGATTACTTCAAATACCACTTCATCACCGGTACAAGCAGCCTCCACCTGTAAACTGGAGCCATCCCATGCCTGAAAGGTTCCACACGGTTCATGAGGGGAGATAAATGCATCCAGGCAATGCGTCAGTCCGGCAGGCGCGTTGCAGTCAAGTGTGAAAAATAACTGCAAGGCTCCCGATTGTCCGGGAGCAAGCGAGCCGATATCGAAAACAAGCGTGTCTCCGTTCGAATAGCTCCAGGGCATAGACGCCCCGGTGGGAGAGAAATATGGATCCAGCACCAGTGTGATCCGGGCGTTGGGTAGCAGCCCCGTCCCATTATTTCCATAATTGACGTGGTAGGTATTGGAGAAACAGCGCCGCAGAAACGATGTCGCTGCACTGATTTCCGGCAATGGGCAGACAAGATCCGGAATGGCTGCGAAGTGGACGTTGCTCGTGGACTGTGCACCTGCCATTACATTTAAAACCACAGGATCACAAATATCCCACAAGGGAGCAGGAGGATACGCCGTTACCGTATAATTCCCCGGGATTACAGAAATAGAGTACTGCCCCTGACTATTGGTAGTGGCCATTCGGGTCTGTCCCTGAGGTGTCTGTGCCCTGACAAGCCAGTTTTTTAACGGAGCATCGCCGAGATCACAGGCACAATCATTATTCAGATCGTTAACGACTTTTCCCGAAATAAATCCATTGTTTATGGACAAAATGGTCACTGCAGAATTGTCAATATCACCATTTTTCCATGCTTCAAAATTGACACCCTGCGCAAATCCATTCACACTGCCGAGCGTAACCGATCCTATCCGGGTATCAGGCGGCAAGGTGCTCCAAACCAGCGGGTCGAACACATTAAATGACCATGGATCCTGTATTGCCAGCTCCGTGGGAAGAAAAATCCAGGAAGTAGAGTCTGGAAAGTGGGCTATTTCCCCTGAAACGACTTTTGATAACAGACTTATGTCAAAAGTCGTAAGTGAAAAGCTGTTGTTTAAATCCGCAATCAGCAGTTCAAAATAGTTTAGTGGGTCAATACCCAAAATATGATTCTGTAACGCCAGTACATCGCTGGCATCCAGTCCGTTCTGGACACCGCCCGGCACCCCGTTCACATCGGGAGTGACTGTCACTGGCACATTTCCTACAGGGACAAAATGACTGTAATAACCCGTTGAATCGGTATATGTGGTGGCTGAAACAGCGCCATACTGAATCCGGACGGCTGCAAGCCCTACAGGTTGTCCCGTACGGGTATAAATAGCCCCGCTAACTATACCCTGCCCGAAAACAAAACAGGTGGCAGACCATGCGAAAAAGACCAGTGATAGTATCAACGAGCAATCTTTCTATGCTATCTACCAGGAACACAGCGTGGATCGCGGCGATGATGAGGGTGAACAACGCCTGGTGGATTTGAACGAGGCGCAGGAAA
>CAIYFY010000037.1 GCA_903925535.1 uncultured Bacteroidota bacterium
CATACCTGTCACGTCCAGCACCAGATCATCGAGACGCATACCATCCACCGATTTGCTCAGGGCTGTTCTGCCCGTAACATCGGTCATGCGGATATTGCCGCTGAACAGATGTAACTCGCCGGTTCTGAAAAACAGTTGCGCCCCGGCCGGATTGGGATATACCACAGCAGCATCCCGTATTTCTCCGCCCGGACTTTCGGTGCCCACTACCTGCTCCAGACTGACCGAATAGACGCCGCGCCCGTGCGTACCCGCGTACAGGCGACGGGTATTCTGGCGTACTTTCAGGTCAAGTACATACACAGCGGGCATCCCGATTCCATAAGGTTTCCAGTTGATATTGTCGGCATCGGTGTAAAATACGCCTATATCGCTGCCCGCAATCAGGTAGTTGGTCAGGGTATCGAAAATGATGCAGTTAAAAGGCACATTGGGCAAGTTTCCCGACTTGTTTTGCCAGTTTATACCGCCATTCACACTGGCAAACACCTTTTTGCCGGCAGCATAACCACCCTTTGTTACCCACATGCGCTGTGTGTTGGACGGGTGCAGCGCTATCCGTGTGATATCTTCCGTATTGGTGGAAACGGAGTTGTTCGTCCAGGTGGCACCGCCATCCCAGGTGCGATATACGCGATTGGCACGGGCCGCCACCGCAATCAGGTTGGTATCGGCGGGCGACATGGCCACATCCCTGATTTTGTTGTCCACGCTGCCCGTCAGGTTTTCACTGATTTTATGAAAACTGTCGCCCCGGTTGAACGAGCGATACACATCGTGAAGCCCCACAATAAATGTCTTGCTGTTGCGCGGGTTCAGCAGGAAGGGCGTTACCCAGTCGCCGGAAGGATTGTCAGGTATGTTGTCGGCAATATTCACCGAACTGATAAAGTTGTTGTTGCTGCGGTATATATCGTTCCCGCCGTAGTATTCGGTGTACAGGTAGGCCGGGTTCACCGGATCCACGATCTGACACATGGCATCACCGCCATTCGTGTGCCGCCAGCCGCTGAATTGCGTGCGCAGCCAGCCTCCGTTGTCCTGGGAGCCTGCCATGAGCTTCAGTTCTCCGATCTGCGACACATCTATACGGTAAAACTGCGTGATTGCCAGCCCGTTTGAATAGTCGGTCCAGGTCTCCCCGAACTCTTCGTACCGGTAAATACCACCATCATTGCAGTACCAGATTACCCCGGGAATGTGCGGATCGTGCACCAGGTCGTGCGCGTCTGCGTGTACCTCCGCATGAACACCGTCGTTGTACCAGTGTGTGATTGGCGCCCATGTGGCGCCCTGATCCTGTGACCGGTGAACCACCACCCCGCACAGATAAATGGTATTGGTGTCGGTGGGCGAAAAACAGAAAATACCCCAGTCATCTTCCGGCGCCACATTTTCGGCGTAGGTTTGTCCGCCGTCTTTCGACAGCAGCAGGCGGTGGCCATTGGAGAAATGTACCGCCAGCCATTCGGGCTGCAGCGGACTGGCCGCCAGCCTGATCTCGTTCTGACTGTCGGCAAATTGGGTAATCTGCACCCAGTTGTCGCCGCCATCGGTGCTTTTCACCACCTGACTGGTACCCCAGTAGTTGTGGTGTGCAGCATATATCGTGGCCGGATCTCCCGTTTTGAACTCAATGTCGGTGTATTCCCCTGCCCGCAGGTTTTGCCAGTTCTCCCCGCCGTCGGTGGTACGCATGATACCGCGGTTGGTAGCAGCCAGAATTACCTTTGAATCCGCCGGCGACATGATCATATTGTAGATCACATTATTTTGGGAAAGTTGCCAGTCGAGGGATGTGGGCGCCCACGTCTCCCCGCCATCGGTGGATTTGTACACCCCGAGGTTCCACATCCACCAGCCACCCTTGTCACCCAGGGAGATATAGATGGTTTCAGGGTTCTGGTGGTCCACCAGAATGACACTGACAGGCAGATATGGCAGTCCATCCCCCTGGGCTGCCCAGCTCTGGCCGCCATCAGTGGTTTTCCAGATACCGCCATCGGGAGTACCCACCCACATAACATCGGGATTGATGGGGTGAAACGCCACATTTTTTGTTCGTCCCATACCCCAGTAGCCGTAATTGGGATTGTTTTTGGGGCCTTCGTGTTGCCATAACGGCGAATTATTCCGGTCTGATGCACTTGCCGCCTCCAGCTTTCTCGATTCCAGCCACTGCTCGCGGAGCTCCGGGAAGGAGCCATCGGGGTTCACGCGATCGCGCCACCACCACTTCCAGCGCTCATACTTCAGTCGCTCGTTGTCGGGGCAATCAGTGTCAGATTCAGGATCCGTGGCAAAGTAGTCGTCCAGCTGACGGCATATCTCGTAATAATTGCGGGATGTAACAGGTACATCCACGTCGGGGAGTGTCTGGGAGACGGATACGCCTGTGGATAGCAGAGTAAAAAAGGCAGCAAAAAGGAGTCTGTGCATCATGAAAGGCAAAAAATTAATGGCCAAAGATAGCCAAGCATCCGGAAGTAAAGAATTTGGTATTGCCTGAAACCGGCAAATAACAGAAATTTGCCCCATGGCGGTATATTTACTCAATTCTGACGACCAGCTTTTCCCTCACGCTTCCCTGGCAGATCCCTCGGGCCTGCTGGCTGTTGGCGGCGATCTGAGCGAGGGCCGCCTGCTCAATGCCTATTGCAATGGTATTTTCCCGTGGTTTGAGGAGGACGGCGATTTTTACTGGTATTCCCCCGATCCGAGGGTGGTTCTTTTCCCGAAGGAGCTGATTGTGCACAAGAGCATGCGGTCGGTTTTCAACCAGCACAAATTCAGATATACACTCGATACCTGTTTCACCGATGTGATGCTGGCCTGCGCCAGTACCCCGCGCCCCACACAGGACGGCACCTGGATTACCGACCGGTTTGTGGAGGGGTACAGTAACCTGCACCAGCAGGGTATAGCCCACAGCATAGAAGTATGGAACGAAGACCGGCTCGCAGGCGGACTGTACGGGCTGTCGGTGGGAAAGATGTTTTTCGGAGAAAGTATGTTCGCCCTGGAAAACAATGCCTCCAAGGCTGGGTTCATCACGCTGGTCAGGGCACTGCAGAAAAGCAATTTCTGGCTCGTGGACTGTCAGGTAGGCACTCCTCACCTCGAAAGCCTTGGCGCCAGGGGTATCCCGCGCGACAAGTACCTCGAATTGCTCGGACAGAATACCTACAACCGGACTCTGTTGGGGAAATGGCGGCTCAATGAACTGGGCATGGTGGAGGTGGAGTGAGAACTTCTCAATCTCTTGCCCCGATTCGCTCTCCGTATTTCTCCTCGTTCACGCGCCTGAAGGTTTCCAGACCACAATCAAGGAATGCCTTGTAAACTGTCGGATCGTTGCCGTTGGCATAGTCCGTTGGTGTGTTCAGTACGGTTTTTCCATCATGATGCATGAGTACGTAGTACGGCTGGGCACTCACATCAAAATTATTCACCTGAAAAGCGCTCCACTTGGAGCCCACAGTACGCAACTTCTCACCCGTCTTGGGATCGAGCAGATACGCAAAATCATTGTCCGGGAAGAGACGCACTTTTTCATCCACGTACAGGGATACTACCACGTAATCATTGCGCAAACGATCAATAATTCCGGGCAGAGGCCATACAGTTTCCTCCATTTTGCGGCAGTTTACACAGCCGTGGCCGGTAAAATCCACAAAAAGCGGCTTGTTCTGACGTTTTGCTTCTGCCACCGCTTCATCAAAATCGTGGTAGCAGTTGAGGCCGTGCGGACAACCGGGGCCATCGTGGTGACTACCCTCACCTGCCATTTTATAGCTGTAATGCACCGGAGGCGCCAGACCACTCAGCAGCGACAGCGATTTGTAGTTCACAAGTCCCCAGCCCATGTATCCGGCGAATGCCAGCGATGCCAGTCCGATCGCAGCACGGGTAGCTCCCGGCCTGTCTTTCGCGCCTTTCCAGTTGAGCACTCCGAACTGATAGAGGGCCAGCACGAGTGCAACAGCAATCCAGATTACCAGGAATGTTTCAAAACGCAGAATCTTCCACTGCTCGGCCATGTCGGCGGTGCTCAGGAACTTGAACGCCAGGGCAAGTTCCACGAGACCAAGTGTCATTTTTACATTGTCCATCCAGCC
>CAIYFY010000038.1 GCA_903925535.1 uncultured Bacteroidota bacterium
AAATACAGGGTCAAGTGTGGAAAAACTCCATCAGATGATGGCACAACTTACCGGAGTCCCGGACGACAGTTACGGCATCTATGATAAACTAAATAAAGAAATAATGTTATTTTTCTAACCCCCCACCCCACCAGTTCATTGACATGCTGGTATCAAACACCCCGTAAAAGCGATGCCCCGGTCGTTTTTACAGGGTGCAACTTTTTTTGTAAAAATTATTTTTTCCAGTGCAAATACATTGCACCGGCATACTGCACCTTTGCACTGTCGTTGAAAAACAGCGCTGAAGCAGCGAAAAAAAAGTGCCCGCTCAGGGAACTTTTTACTGCCAGAGCCGGTTTTTACCGACATCATCCTTTCCAAAGGGAATCTCTTTCCCAGGCAAAAAGGGTTCTGAAAAAGCAAGTCTCCCCCGGGAGACAAATTTTAAAAACCATTACAAAGACTGGCGCCGCCTCCGGCGACGCAGGTCACATTTCAATCGGTTTTTTCACTTTTTCAACCCTTTCTTTGCCATGCTGTTTCCTGCTTCTTCTTCCGCCTCTGTTTCTCCTCTCGCCGGTACCGACGCCATGCTGCGTGTTATCGAGACACAACTCGCATCCGGCACCGCTACAGACAGTGAGCGCCGCGCTTTGCAACAGGCGCGTACCCTGATGTCGAATCAGCAGCAGGAGAGCCGGCAACTGGCGAAGGCTGTGGCAATTTTCTCGCCGGGCATGAGCAGCGAAGTGTCGTATCATTCAGGGAGCAATGCTTTTGTAGGGCAGGGCTATACCAGTAACGCCGGCAACACTTATTTCAGTGCCATGCGCATGTCTTCCAGTATAGTGATCAAGGCGGATATCGGGATTGGTTATTCCCGTACATTCCTGAACGGCATTTACATCTATTCTGCTGACGGGAAGCGGCAGTTGCTGGCGCACAGGGACTACCACTGCCGTTTTTACCACGAGCACGACGTCCGGCATGAGGCCGTTTCGCTGATGTCGCAGGCCATCCTCGCGGAAGTGCCAGCGTCTGATCGTGACTGTTTTGGCGAACAGGCCCGACTGCTCGCGGCCCGCTGTGTGGCCGATGCTTACGAGCGCAACCAGGTGGAAACCTTGCAGCAGAATTTGCGGCTGCTCAGGTAGCAAGCGCGCCGGTGATTTTTCACCGGCGCAGAAAAAGTACGCCTCCCCCGGGAGGCAAATTTAAAAAACACCATAACGACAGGCGCAGCCGATGCTTCGCAGTCACATTGTTATCGTTTTTTCACTTTTTCAACCTCTTGCACCATGTCTGTCTTCAGCCACTTCTCTACTGTTACGCTCACCGACGACCAGCGTCAGGCACTCACCGCCCTCGACAGTTTCATGCACGATCCCGAAAAGCAGGTGTTCATCCTGCGCGGGTACGCCGGAACGGGCAAGACCTTCCTGATGGAGGGGGTAGCTGCGTGGCTGCAGTCGCTCAAGCGGAGCGTGCTGTTCACGGCGCCTACCGGCAGGGCCGCCAAGGTACTGCAGAACCGGACGGGCAAGACGACCCAGACCATTCACCGGGCAATCTATTCGATCGAGAGCAGTTCGGAAGATACCGGCGCTGCGGCCTTCCGTCTGGCCGATCGCGCGGCTGATCCCGAGGCGCACTGGGTTTTTGTGGTGGACGAGGCTTCCATGCTCGGCGACAACACCGATGGCGATGACTCCGGTCTCTCTTTCGGCAGCGGGAAGTTGCTCAGCGACTACATCCGCTATGCCGATTTCGCTGTCTATCCGAACACCAAACTGGTACTGGTGGGCGACAATGCCCAGTTGCCACCGGTGGGGATGGACTTTTCACCGGCGCTTTCGGCCGATTACCTGGCGCTGGAGTACCGGCTCCGGGTAGTGGAAACCGAACTGCGTGAGGTAGTTCGCCAGAGCAGCGACTCCGACCTGCTCCGGTCTGCCACCAACCTCCGGGAGGCGCTTGCCGCCAGGAGGCTGGAGGTGCGCCTGCCAGTCAAGTCCGGCAACGGTCTGCGTGTTTTGCCTGCCGGCAAGCTCGTCGAGAAGTACCTGGAGTTCAGTCCCCAGAAACCCTCCGGGCAGCAGGTGGTCATTGCGCACAGCAATACCGAGGTGACGGCCTACAACCTGCTCATCAGGCAGCACTATTTCCCGGGGCAGGAGGGCAGGCTGGCAGTGGGCGACATC
>CAIYFY010000039.1 GCA_903925535.1 uncultured Bacteroidota bacterium
TTACGGTGATGCTGTTGAGCTTCCCATGACAGAAAACCATCCGTTTAACAACAAAAACTTCTACGGTGCAACCAAAATTGCAGGTGAGGCTATGTGTACCGCCTTCAATGACCGGTATAAGTTGCCTATTATTGGTCTCCGGTATATGAACGTGTATGGCCCCCATCAGGATCAGACTGCAGCCTATACTGGCGTAGTACCGATTATGCTGAATAAGATTGAAGCCAACGAATCTCCCGTCATAAACGGTGATGGCAGCCAGGCCTACGACTTTATCTATGTCGAAGATGTAGCCCGCTGTAACGTGGAGGCATTGAAGAGTGATGTCAATTTCGGGATGTACAACGTGGGTACTGAAGTTCAGACTTCCATCAGGGAGTTATGCGACCTTATTCTGGAGTTGAAGCGATCAGATTTGAAAGTCACATACAAACCATACTCCGCCGATGATGCCCGGGCGCTGGTACAGAACCGGATTGGCTCTCGTGTAAAAGCCGAGCAGGAACTGGGTTTCAAATACAGATATAGTCTTCGTGAAGGACTAATGAAACTCATCGAATGGCGTATTGCCACTGGTGTTGACAAGGCCTGAATTCCATTGAAACGAATCGCCGTCATTGGAGGAGGGCTTATTGGCCTGGCTACTGCTTACAAAATTCTTTTGCGGTATCCGGGTGCTGAATTGCATGTGTTCGAGAAAGAGGCTCATTCCGGTATGCACCAGTCGGGCAGGAATAGCGGCGTATTGCACTGTGGTCTTTACTATCAACCCGGATCATTGAAGGCCCGCCTTGCTGTAGAAGGCATCAGAGAAATGACTGATTTTTGCCGCACGCATGACATAAAGCATGAAATTTGTGGTAAAATAGTTGTTGCCACCAATCAAAAACAGACAGAGACACTGCGTGGCCTCGCTGACCGGGGAGCTGCCAACGGATTGCAGGGTCTGAAATTTCTTACCAGGGATGAACTGAAAATCCGGGAACCACACGTACGCGCAAAAGAAGCGCTGCTCGTACCTGAAGAGGGTATAGCCGACTACAAGGGGGTGATGGACAAACTGATCACTCTGATTCAGGATCGAAATGGGGTGGTTCATTTTAGCCAGCCTGTCTGGAGGGTAACAGAGTCAAAGTCTGGAAAAATTCAGCTTGAAACAACGCAATCCACTCATACATTTGATTTGCTGGTCAGTTGTACCGGACTTCATTCAGACCGTACGCTTGCTGGTTTTACCGGAAGAAAATCACCGCTCAAAATTGTGCCATTCAGGGGAGAATACCTGAGTTTCAAACCTGAGTTTAATAGATTGGTCAATCACCTGGTATATCCGGTACCCGATGCAAAATATCCGTTTCTTGGTGTTCACTTTACACGGATGATTAGTGGTGTGCGTGAAGTGGGGCCTAACGCTGTACTGGCCTTCAAGCGGGAGGGATATTCCAATTCAGATTTTGATTTCAAAGACACCCTGGAAAGTCTGACCTACGTTGGTTTTCTTAATTTCTTGCGGAAGAATTTCAAATTCGCTATGGGGGAATTCGCTTCGTCACTATTTATGCATTCTTTTATCGCAAAAGCCAAAGAAATGATACCTGAGGTAGAAGCGAATATGCTGATGAAAGGATCGGCTGGAGTCAGGGCCCAGGCGATGGACAAGCAGGGCAA
>CAIYFY010000040.1 GCA_903925535.1 uncultured Bacteroidota bacterium
GCCACGACCAATAGTGACCACTACTTCCTGAGACTGGCCGGGAGCAACCAGGAAGGTTCCACTGGATTTGTTTTCACCCTGTACCTTCACCACTGCTCCGTCGGGATTGGTACCGTTAGACAGTGCCAGCGTGTAATAACGCCATTCATCCGTTTCGCTGATATTGCCCAGATTGAACTTGAACACCGCCTCCTCATTCTCGAGTACGTTGGTAGCGATAGTCCTGTCAACCGTTAGACTCAGACCATCGCGAGGTACTGTTTTCTCCTCATACGGACAAGACGAATTACCCGAGATGGTTTTGAATACGGGTGTCGCATAAACCCGATCCTGCAACACATCAAGCGTGAACACATCCTTGACATCATCATCTGACAATGTATAGGAAACAGTCTGAGAATTTGTCTGAGTGGTACTGAATTCAGAAGAAACGCCCATCGTAATTTCCATACCGAGTTTGAACGTCCCACCGGCACCATTAATCAGAGCACCGAGTTCCAGTGCTGCCGTTCCGGTTATGTCAATACCAAATCCAAATTTGGTAGATTTGGTATTTTCGGTTGTGGTGGAATTTTCATAAGAAACACCGGCATCAAATGTCAGGTTTCTCTCAAAAACTGCCGCCGCTTTCAGGTCGCGATTCCGTTGCAGAATATCGCGCCACTGATTGGCTGACGCAGTATCACCTACAAACTCCAGATTGGGGATGACAACTTTCTTGATCTGATAGCCTGAATACAGGAATGTGGAGGCAAACTTGTCAGGGAAAACAACCAGATCCGGATGAAGGTAATAATCACAGGCAGCGGTGTCGTAGCGCAAATCATCGGTGATACCAAACAGGAGATTGAGTGCTCCACCCACAAAAACATCGGCATCTTCGCCCTGCAGTACCCCGTCGCTCGACGTGGAAATCGTCTCGTTGGCAGTAAGACATACCTCGCCGGACGTATTGAAATTACCCTTGGTCGTGATACTCATACCGAGTTCGAGGTCATTCTTGAGTTCTGTCTTGGTTTCTACCTCGGCACCTATACCCGAAGAAATCACCGTTTCGGTACCCAGACTCAGCTTCACGCCTGTACTCAGTTTTGTAGCGAGCGATGCACCTACTTCCCATCCGTTACACACCTTTGTTTCTTTCGAAATGGTGGCACTGGATCCGTCACCCGGCGGGTCACGCAATATCATCAACGGTATGGATGGCGAGGTGGAGGTAAAGTTCACCTGCCTCGGTCGCTGACCCAGCACCACGGCCGTAGTCGAAACCGAATTCTCTTCGTCATTGGCCAGTGCAGCAATGGTGAGTGTCTTAGTGTACGGAGAAGCTATGTTCGGGAAGCTGGCTTTGAACCTGTGTTTCAGCTTGCCCGTAGTCATCAGTGTATCAAAAGAAGTCAGATCTGCAATCTGGTTGTCAATCGTCAGCAAGGCAGTATCCAGATAGCAGCGCCCCCCGTCGTACGCCTGATACACCTGGATATCGGTGGAGTACGCACCACCCTGCAGCAGCATCTGTTGCCCGCAATCATTGGTATCCAGCACGGTCAACTCTATCTGCGGAGGCGAATAGTAGATAAAATCCGTCGTGTCGCTCACATCCGTCAGGTCAACTTCCTTACCGCCCTGCAACTGGAAATAGTTGTAAATGACGTTGTTGGAATGCTCCGTCACGGCAACGGTGAACGGAAGCGGTGGCAGTTTGTCGAACTTGAACTTGCCATTGGCTTCTGTAAGCTGCTGTTCCTTGTAATAGCAGCCATCCAGCGTTTCTACCTTCACTTTCACGATGGCACCTTCCGGTATCACGCTCTTGCGGCATATCGCATTTCCGGCCATCTGACCCTGAATATGGCGCTTGACCTGATTGCGGAACAATACGCCCGCTACCGGCGAGGCAATGTTGTCTATCTCCCAGAAGGCCGGATAATAGGTGTGTGTCTTGAAAACAGGCGCAAGTTGTGCCGTAGCGCCCGGCTCAAATTCAATGGAGAAATATCCATCCGAATCGGTGAATACAGGAGGCGAAGCGCGTTTGCCATTCACCAGAATTTCCACACCCGCCTGGAAGCAGTCTGTCCCGTCAAAGCGTACGTAACCACTCACAGGTACGGTGCTCTGGTCGGTGAAATCCACCTGATCCACGCTGGTATTCGACGGATTGAGTGTCACCAGTCGGCTCGACGGCGTGAACAGGTGCGGCTCTTCATTCAGGATGGCCGCCACCGTGCTGTAAGTGGCGCCGTATATAGTGCCCTTGCCCGTCAGCGAAAAGCCGTAGTCTTTCAGCTTGTCGCCGCTGCCCTCATTCAGCGGAAAGTAGTTCATCAGGTCGCTGCGGCGCAGGTCGGTACCCACGGCTGCGGCCAGTTGCAAATCCGGCAGCGACACCAGGCTGCTGTAAAACACCACATCGTCTATCAGGCCCGAGAAGTAGTTAACCAGTGAACCGCCGCTGCGGCCGGCACCGAGAGTCCACACGGAACCGCCCGAAAAGTCGGAAGCCACGCCAGTGAAGGTGTGTGAACCCACCAGATCCCCGTTGTCGTACAGGGTAACTGCTGCATCGCTGCTGCTCGCCGGTTTGTCAATAACAAACGACAGGCGGTGAAAGCCCATGGCGATCGTTCCGAAATCGTGCTGATTGCCACCCATCTCGAGGATGAGGTGCCCCGCATTCAGGTGAAGCCCAAAGTGCGTCGTTCCGCCGTTCTGCTTGGTCAGGATACACTGGTTGCCCGAAAAATCAAATGGTTTTACGGTTACTTCCACTGTGGAACTGTCGGCCAGATCAAAATCGGTCAGCTCGGCATACTGATTGTTCACCGAGTTGAATTCCAGCGACTGGTTGAAGTAGAATTTCTTGGAAGGTGTCGCAATAAATGTGGTACCAGCACCGTAATTGATACCGGGAATCTCGTAAAAGCCCGTCTCGTCGGTCAGGCCCGCGTTGACCACATTGGGTTTGTCACTCGACCAGCCCGCTCCGCAGAAATAGAGCTTCTGTTTGGCACTCGTCAGGTCGAATGACTTGGAGCCCACGCCCTCGTCAAATTTCCAGTAGTTCACCAGGCCGGCAGCATTGGGCGCCACGGTCCGGTTCATGAACATCTGGATCTCTGTCTGCGCCAGTTGCCGGTTGTAAAAACGAAGTTCGTCAATATTGCCGGTGAAATGACCCGATGCATCGGTTTTCTGACCCAGAAACAGGGGCGATTGCCCGGCCTCGTAGCCGGTGACTGCCGTTTCAATCAGTTCACCGTCCACATACAATAATACGGAGGCACCGCTGAACGACACCGCCACATTGTGCCAATCGTCGGCTGTAGCTTCCGGGAAGGCATACTCCAGTTCGGTAGTGCCTCCCGAGCCGTTGGCCATGCCGAACCGGACACCCTTGCCATCGGCAGCAGGAAGCGTGTGCAGCCACCAGTTTTTGCCGATATGGCTGCCAAAGTCATAAATAGCGGTATTGTCGTTGCCGTCGTCTATTTTCACCCAGCACGACAGCGTGAACTGGCTCACGGGAAACGCCGCGCTGTATTCGGTGAAAATCATATCGTCGCCGCTGAAAATCGCCGAAGCGCCGATGGTCGGTGAAAGGGTGACAATAGCGCCCGGTACGGGGTTGTTATTGTTTGACTTCACCTGGCCGGTTACCACTCCGTTCGGGTTCAGGAAACCCAGCGCGGAGCCCGGACTGCCCTCTCCGAACGAGTTCACCGACGATACCTGATAGGTGTAAAACTTGCCGGCAATAACGTTGAAGTCAATAAAAGTGAATGTTTCTCCGTCCACAGTAGCCAGGAGCGCACCGTTGCGGTAAATTTTATAGGACGTGCCGGCGGGCGACAGCGGATCGGGTGTCCAGTCCACCTGAACGCGGTCTTCCAGATCGCCCTCGCTCGCGCGCACCTCCGGGGGCGCAGGAGGCATCAGGAAGCGCGACCAGAAACCGACCGCTCCCTTGTACTGCTGTCCGAATACGGTGCCCACCACGGGCTGGCCCACCGTCACATTGACCCGGCGCTGCGGGTTGAAAGCATTCGTCGTGCTCCCGTAGTTGAAAAACGCCCGGCCCGTCAGAAAATCGTCGTCGCTGACCGTCGTGCAGTTCGGACTGTTCTGCGCAGACAGCGACGCCACCGACAGCAACAGCAGCGCTATAATGAAATGATATATTTTTTGCATGGATTTGGATGCTTTGATGTGAAAATCAGAGGC
>CAIYFY010000041.1 GCA_903925535.1 uncultured Bacteroidota bacterium
CCCACATCGACGCGGGCAAGACGACTTTCACCGAACGTACTCTCTACTACACCGGCGTAACGCACAAAATCGGTGAAGTACACGAAGGCGCCGCCACGATGGACTGGATGGAGCAGGAACAGGAGCGTGGTATCACGATCACTTCCGCTGCTACCAAGTGCCAGTGGACGGTAGAAGGTCAGAAATACGACTTTAACATCATTGATACTCCCGGCCACGTGGACTTCACCGTGGAAGTGAACCGCTCACTGCGCGTTCTCGACGGACTGGTATTCCTTTTCTCTGCCGTTGACGGTGTTGAGCCGCAATCGGAAACCAACTGGCGCCTCGCCGATAACTACCGCGTACCGCGTATCGGCTTCGTCAATAAAATGGACCGCGCAGGTTCCGACTTCGCTATGGTGGTGAAGGATATGAAGGCCAAACTGGGCGCCAATGCTATTCCGCTCCAGGTGCCTATCGGCTCCGAACACAATTTCAAAGGTGTGGTGGATCTCGTAACCAATCAGGCTGTCATCTGGAATGAAGCCGACCAGGGTATGACTTTCGAAGTAGTGCCGATTCCTGAAGATCTCAAGGCTACGGTGCACGAACAGCGCCAGGCCCTGATCGAGGAAATCGCCGGCTACGACGACGGTCTGATGGAGAAGTTCTTCGAAGATCCGGACTCCATCACCGTGGAGGAAATGCGCGCCGCCGTTCGCGCCGCTGTGTGCGACCTGAAGATGACGCCCGTTATGTGCGGTTCCGCCTTCAAAAACAAGGGTGTTCAGGCTTGCCTCGACGCTGCATGCTACTTCCTGCCCTCCCCGCTCGATATCGAAGCGGTAACAGGTACTGATCCGAAAACGGATGCAGAGGTGTCACGCCGCCCTTCACTCAATGATCCGTTCACTGCACTCGCGTTCAAGATCGCTACCGATCCGTTCGTGGGCCGTCTGTGCTTTATCCGCGTTTACTCGGGTAAACTGGACGCAGGCTCTTACGTGCTGAACACACGCACCGGCGACAAGGAACGTATCAGCCGTCTGTACCAGATGCACGCCAACAAGCAGAACCCGATTGATTCGGTGGAAGCCGGCGATATCGCCGCTGCTGTCGGTTTCAAGGATATTCGCACGGGCGATACACTGTGCGACGTGGCTCACCCGATCGTACTCGAATCCATGGTGTTCCCCGAGCCGGTAATCGGTCTGGCCGTTGAACCCAAAACACAGAAGGATCTCGACAAACTCGGTATGGCCCTCAACAAGCTGGCTGAAGAAGATCCGACTTTCCGCGTTCGCTACGACGAAGAGACTAACCAGACGGTTATCTCCGGTATGGGCGAGCTGCACCTCGAGATCATCGTTGACCGCCTCCGTCGCGAATTCAAGGTGGAGTGCAACCAGGGTGCTCCGCAGGTTAACTACAAAGAGGCTCTGACAACCACTACTTCTCACCGCGAACGCCTGAAGAAGCAGTCGGGTGGTTCGGGTCTGTTCGCCGATATGGAATTTGAACTCGGCCCGGCCGATCCTTCATTCTTTGAAACCGACGACTTCAAGAGCGGCAAGAAGAAACTGCAGTTCGAGTGGGCTATCGTAGGTGGTGCCATTGACAAGAACTACCAGAAGCCGATCTTCGACGGTTTCACGCAGATGATGAACAATGGTATCCTCGCCGGTTACAACATTGATTCCATGAAGGTGCGTGTGATTGACGGTGGTATGCACGCGGTTGACTCCAAGCCGATCGCGTTCGAACTTTGCGCCAAGGACGGTTTCCGCGAAGCTGCTCCGAAGTGCAAGCCGCAGATCATGGAGCCAATCATGAAACTCGAGGTAATCACACCTGAAGAGTACGTAGGTCCGGTTATCGGTGACCTGAACCGCCGCCGCGGTATGCCGAAAGGTCAGGAAACCCGTATGGGCGGTGCTGTTGCCATTCAGGCTGAAGTGCCACTCGCCGAGATGTTCGGTTACGTGACACAGCTGCGTACACTCACTTCCGGTCGCGCATCTTCCACTATGGAGTTCAGCCACTACGCTGCGGCTCCGGAAAGCATCGCCAAGGCCGTGATTGAAAAGTCACGCGCTGCCAAGTAAAAATTACTTGTTCTTGTTTGATATTCCCGAATTCTTTCCTTGTTGAAAGAATTCGGGATTTTTTTTGCAGCTGTTACAGCTCAAAGTTGGGCGACAGCTCTTCCTCGTTGCCCGCGTAGAACTTGTTGATATGCTGCACAGCCTCGTCTGGATCGTCGGTAACGAGGAACAGGTCGAGGTCTTTCTCGGAGATATTGTGATGCCGCTTGAGCATGATCTCCACAATCCAGTCTCGCAGTCCTTCCCAGAATTCTTTTCCCATCAGTACGATCGGCACGGGTGTGATCTTGTTGGTTTGGACCAGCGTGAGCACTTCAAACAGTTCGTCGAGGGTGCCGAATCCGCCGGGCATGACCACGAAACCCTGCGCGTATTTTACGAACATAACCTTGCGCACGAAGAAGTAGCGGTGCCTCAGGTTGTGCTCGGGCGCGATGAAGGCATTGTGGTGCTGCTCGAAGGGCAGGTCAATATTGAGTCCGATGGAAGTGCCCTGCTTCATCCACGCGCCCCGGTTGCCGGCCTCCATGATACCCGGACCGCCGCCGGTGATGATGCCGTAGCCCTCTTCGGTGAGTTTGCTGGCTACCCTGGAGGCGAGTTCATAATAATAGGTGCCCGGCTTGGTGCGGGCCGATCCGAAAATGGATACACAGGGGCCCACGTTGTTGAGCACCTCAAATCCGTCCACAAATTCCGCCATCACCTTGAACATGGTCCAGGAGTTTTCTCCCCTTATTTTCGTCCATTGTTTCATGGCGCGCTTGCCTGTTCCGCCCTTTGTATCGTCGGCGGCTTGTTTGTTTTCTTCCATAATTGAATTTATTTGGAACTGTTTCTGGCACACCTTAGTCTTTTTTGCGCGGCGCCGTGGTATTCATCGCGCGTTCAGGACCGAGTGTGACAAATGTTTTAATTACTTCGGTGCAATGTTCGAGAATGTGGGGGAGTTCGGCTTTCTCGTCTTCACTCCATTTCCCGAGTACGAAATTGACCTGTTTTCCTTTTGAGAAGTTACTTCCTATGCCCACGCGCAGGCGCGGATAAGCATCGCCCCCGAGGAGCTCCTGGATATTCTTGAGTCCGTTGTGGCCGCCGTCGGAGCCCTTGCCGCGCAGGCGGAGCTTTCCGAAGTCGAGGTTGAGGTCGTCGCAGATGACCAGACTGTTTTCCACAGGTATTTTTTCCTTTTGCAGCCAGTAGCGAACGGCCTTCCCGCTGAGGTTCATGTAGGTGTTGGGTTTCAGCAGAAGCAGGGTCCTTCCTTTCCACTTTACTTCGGCGAGGTCGCCGTGGTGATCGCCCTTCCAGCTGCCGCCGAGTGCGGAACAGATAAAGTTCAGTACGTCAAATCCGATATTGTGACGTGTGTCGTCGTACTCGTAGCCGATATTGCCGAGGCCTGTGATCAGATATTTCATATTTTTCAAAAAAAGGGGAGCAAAGATAACTGACTGAAATAGCTTTGCATCAAAACCATGCATCCATGTGGAAATTTGCGTCTATCATAACGCTCTCGCTGCTCTTTGGTTGTGTGAGAAGGTCGCAGGAACCCCTGAAGCCCGCATTTTATTGCTGGCAGACTACCCTTGGGCTGTCCGGGGAGCAGTCGGAGTATCTGTCATCTTCCGGCTGCGGAAAGATATATGTGAAGGCGCTTGATGTAGGTGTTGATGCTGCCACCGGTGATGTGGTGCCGTATTCGCAGCTGGCTGTTGCCGATACGGCCGGACTTTCCCGGCTGGAGGTGGTTCCCGTGGTTTTCATCACCAATGAAACTATCCGCAGGCTTACCGACGATGAAAAAACAAACTGGCTGGCGGAAAAGATTGCTGCTGCTCTCGTACGCGCGGGCGTTGCGGGTGCACGGGTGGGCAGACCCGAGTTTCAGGTTGACTGTGACTGGACACAGGGTACGCGGGAGGCTTTTTTCCGTTTGCTCCAAAAAACAAGGAATTGCCTGCCGAAGGACGCCCTGCTCAGCGCCACGATCCGGTTGCACCAGTACAAGTTTCCGGATCAGACGGGTGTTCCGCCGGCTGACCGCGGCATGCTCATGCTGTACAACACCGGAGATATAGATGCCCTGAGCGAGACCAACTCTATTTTCAAGCCTGATGATGCAAACAAATACCTGAAGGGCGCTCCGGCCACCTATCCGCTGCCGCTCGATGTCGCCTTGCCGGCATTCTCCTGGACGCTGGTTTTCAGAGACGGTGAGCTGTGGAAAATACTGCCGGGACACGATGACCGTCTGCCGACGGGTGTACTGGAACGCGGTACATTTCAGAACGGGCATTATCTTCGCCCCGGTGATTTTCTGAGACAGGAAGTAATTTCTCCTGAATTGCTCAGAGAGTCGGCACTGCTGGCGGCCGGCGCCAGTCTGGCAGACGACGCCACCATCGCTTTTTTTCATCTGGACAACCATACACCCCGGGCGTTTCCGGCGCCCCTGATCCGATCCGTATGTCAACTGGCCGACTCCGTCCGAACAGCGCAATGAGCAGACTGATTGTCTCTGCCGCAGCCCTGATACTGCTTTCTTCTTTTGATCCCTCTGTCCCGGATCGGGTTGAGGGCAACGGCGCCTGTGCCGGTTCGATAGAGCCTTTCTATGGTTACTCTTTTCTGGATCCCGGTGTTATCAATAAATCGGCAGCTTATGCTCCGTTTTTTGCCCGTTGGGATGACTATTACGAGCGTTTTTATTTCGACAAGCTGGAGGAGATTCAAATGTCGGAGAATATCAGCGAGTGGAGAGAGCGCTTTTGTGATCAGCCCGACCCGGAAGATGTGGCGAGGGTGGTTTACAGCGCTTCGGCCGAGGATATTATGGCACTTGAGCGGGCAACCGCCGATTCCACGCGGAAAACACTGCTGCCTGGTCGGCTGGCGGGAAATACGTTCGCTGAAATGATCTCGTACAATGGTTGTCTGGAGGTAACCACGTACCTGATTTTCGCCAAGCGCTGTGAACCTTATGTGAGCAGCCGGGGTGGCTGGGAGGCCCGTGAGCGATATACCGACGAAATGCTGGACCTGATTAAACAGGGAAAAGAACAGTTTCTTGGAGCCGATTCGCACTTTATCCGCATGCGCTACCTGTATCAGCTGGTCAGACTGGCGCATTATGCCGGTCAATATTCGCTGACGGTGAAACTGTATGACGATCTTTTCCCGAAAATACAGAGAAAAAAGGCCAGTATCATCCACTTTTGGGTGCTCGGACATGTGGCGGGTGCGCAACAGAAGCTCGGCAGGTACCCGGAAGCAGCCTACCTGTATTCACTGGTGTTCAGACACAGTCCGTCGAAACGCGCTCAGGCATACCGGAGTTTTCTCATCAGAAACGATGCGGACTGGGACAAGGCGCTCCGCCTGTGTCAGACGGATGCCGAAAAGAGTACCCTGTATGTGCTTCGCGCGGGCGGCTCGCGCGCGCACCTGCTCGAGGATATGATGCAGGTGTATGACCTCGATCCAGGCAACCCGCAGCTCGACCTCATGCTGGTGAGCGAGGTGCAGGAAATAGAGCGGGTATTTCTGCGAACGGCCGTCACAGATCAGATGCGAGGCAAGGCGGTGGGCCGGATCAGTCAGGATGACGGCGTGCAGCGCCTGCTGAACCTGCAGAAGTTCGTCAGGCAGGTTACCCGCGAGAAGAAGTACCCCAACCTGAAGCTGTGGCGCGGTATAGAGGGCTATCTGGAACTGATGGCAGGCGACAGGTATGCTGCAGAAAAGCGCTGGGATCGCCTGGAAGACGATCTCGACGACGACGAACCCTACGAGGAAGCATTGCTGAAACAGATAAAAATATGGCGTTGCCTGCTCGAAATCATGAATTTTGATCCGAAAGCGAGCGGAGCGGATGCGCAGTTTTACGCCATTATGGAGTACGAGGCCTTCAAGTTGAATCCGGCCTTTGAACCTTTTCTCCGGCAGTGGGTGTCGGCTGCATACGCAGACGCCGGGCACCCCGGCAAGGCCATTCTGGTTGCATGGCCGCCCAACTCCATTGCCCTGAATCCCCGGGTGGAGGTGTACGACGACCTGCTCAGTCTTTCGGAGGCCAGTAATCCGATACTGCTGGTCAAAACCATGCAGATTGACACGAACCCCGACCGGGTAAAGGCGTATTTGCTGGAACTGAAGGGGGCTTACTTCCTGAGTCAGGGCAAGCCCGAGGCAGCAGTAGCCATTATGCGCTCGATTTCTCAGGTGGAAGCAGCCAAAATGCCCAGGTTCACGCCATTCAGGGAAAAAGTGGGAGAGAAAGTACACCGGGTGGTCAGCGACAGTCTGCTGCTGAACCGGCTGGAGATTGCCGAAAAAATTCTCGATCTGGAGTTCAGGGCCAAAACCGCGGAGGCGCTGGGCGATTCCATGGCAGCCACCTGGTGGTACCGGATTGGCGTTGCGTACTATAATATGTCCTACTTCGGCTATGAATGGGAAGTCACCGACTCGTACAGGAGTGGCTACAACCAGCTCAGACTGGCGCAGGGGCCGGTTTTTTCACTGGCTGACTCACCCGAAGGAAACCGCGAGAATACCGACATGAGTGTACCGTTGTCGTACTTTGAAAAAGCGCTGGCTGCCTCGCAAAAAAATCCGGAAATCGGTGCCAGGGCTGCCTTTATGGCTGCCCGCTGCCGGCAGAAACAGTGGTTCTGTGATCCGGCCTGCGCATACAGACCAGGTACCGGAATGATTCCCGACCTGCCTGAAGACTATTTTACGCACTACAGTCTGCTGATCAACAACTATTCCGGCACGAAATTCTACAACGCCATTGTGAAGGAGTGCAAGTGGCTGGCGGCATACGCCCGGTAAATCAGGCGAGGTTCCGGTTGCTGTCCAGTTTCAGAAGAACAGCTATCATCAGGGTGAAGCCAATCAGGGAGGAGCCACCATAACTGATAAATGGGAGAGGAATGCCTATCGTGGGCACCAGTCCCATGGTCATGCCTATATTGACGATAAAGTGTACAAACACGATACCGGCCACCCCGTACGCATACACCCGCGAGAAGTTGGATCGTTGTCGCTCGGCTATGACACTGATGCGTACAAGCAGCCAGACGAAGAGCGCAATCATGGAAGCTACACCCAGAAAACCGTGCTCTTCACCCACGGTACAGAAAATATAGTCGGTTTCCTGTTTGGGAACGTACTTCAGTTTGGTCATGTTGCCCTCCAGCAGACCCTTGCCGAGGAACCCGCCGGCTCCGATGGCCATTTTGGAATGTATCAGGTTGTAGCCTGCTCCGCGCGCGTTGGCTTCGGCTTCTTCCGGGCGCAGCCATATTTTGATACGCTGCTGCTGGTGCGGTGCCAGCAACGTATAACAGGCGAAGTTGGCAGCGAATACCACACTTCCGGCCAGTACCAGCAAAAACAGCCATAACTGCATTTGCCGCTGAATCAGGCTGGTCTTTTTCAGATAGTTGGGCAGAAAAGCGGTTATGAACAGGAGCAGATGCGGAACAAGGACGTATATGTGGTGGTTGCCGGATGATTTGGGGTCGGTTATGAACACCTCTTTCATCGTCCATTCAAAAATGGAATCCCACCACAAGGTAACCGGAATCAGCGCGATGAAGACGGCCCACCATCCTCTGCGATCGCCCCGGAAACGCCTGATCAGCAGGGCATTGGCCACTGCTATCAGGGAAGCTACCACATAGGCGGGCTGGTCGAATTTCAGGCCAAGTATGACAAGTGTAACAGTGCTGAACCCCACCACATACCATGAAGACGGCAATCCCTCCCTGTAAAGCACAAGCAGAAAAGAGAAAAACACCAGCGCGGAGCCCGTATCGTGCTGCAGCAGGATAAGTAATACCGGCAGCATGAAAATAGCAATGGCAATAAGCCTGTTTCGCCAGTTCCTGAGGTCAACACTTGTTGAGCTGAGGTGCGTGGCCATGGCAAGGCAGGTGCCGAATTTGGCCAGTTCCGAGGGTTGAAAGGTGAAGCCACCCAGCTGATACCAGGCATTTGCCCCGTTTACCTCCCGGCCGAAGATGAGTGTCCCCGGGAGCAACAATATGCTCAGGATATAAAATACAGGGGAAAACGTGCGCCAGATCGTCCAGTCGGTCATCAGTATGACAAACATGATGGCATAACAGAAGATGATAAAGAACATCTGTTTGCCGGCCAGCGCGCCCAGGTCGAGAAACGACAGCGGGTTATCCGGATTGTAGGTCACCGAATAAATCATCAGCCAGCCCAGTACGGTGAGCGTGACGTAGATACCCAACAGCGGTCTGTCTATCTCGTTAAAACTGAATGATGAATTTCCGGTGGCCAATGTGTGCTGTTTTTATTGTTCCAGAAAATCTCTGGGGTGAATGTTGTTGTCTCTGGCCGGATAGGCTCCTTGCCATCCTTCCAGGGCTGCGATAAATGCCATGGCCTCCTGTTTGGTGCGGAAGGCGCCGACTCTCAGTTTGTAGTAGGGCTTTTCCAGCAGCCAGGCAGCCGGTACGTCCGGATACTCCTGCCGGAATCGCTCTCTCCCGGCTTCGACCTGCGTCCGGTCGGTTGTTGACATAATCTGTACTCTCCAGCCGCTGATCCGGGGCCTGGCCCGGTTGTTTTCTACCCACGTGCCAAAGAGATCCGACACGGCAGGCTCCTCGTTTATCTGTACCTCCTGCGCTGATACGCGCAGCAGGAGGAAGAGTGAAAACAGACCAGTGAGGGCGACCTTCATATACAGATGTTTCAGGCTGTAAAGGTAATGGATTTTTGCTGCTCTTACCTGAACAGCCATTTCCCGATTTTCCATAATGGACTCCATTCTTTCTGAATTCTGAAATAAGGCATCTGTCGGGCGCCAAAATCGCGCCTTCCGACTTCAATTGTCCGGATCATGCTTCCCTCAAAGTCGAAAATGCCGAGGTTCAAGGTCTTTTTGGCATACAGGATGGCCGTCCACTTCAGCAGCAGCGCGGAGCCCGAGCCGCGAAGTGCCGGGTCATCGCCGCTCATGATGTAATAGGCTGACTGTTGGTCCCACGCGAGCAGCGCAGCCGAGTGCACCCTGTTTTCAGCGTCAACGGCAAAGAACACTTTGCAGGCGTTGTTCCCGGACAAAATTCGCACATATTGCTCCAGAAAGGATGTGCTGAAAGGCGGCTTCAGTCCCTGACGGGAAAAACTCAGGTCAACCAGCCGTTTCAGTTCCTGTGTGGGCAGATCTTCCGCGATACGCAGTGTATTCGCTGCTTTCCTGATTTTTCGCCGGTAATTCCTGCTGATATTTTCCCATATCTCATCTTCGCTTTGCTGCAGGTCAATGATGTATGAATAACGCGTTGTCTGCCGGAATTCTTTCCAGTAAAATGGCAGCCAGTTGGTTACTCCGTAATTCATGTCCTGTTCGAAGGCCGCCAGTCCTGTCGGGAGCTGTGCTGTCAGGGCGTCGTACAGGCGTATCACATCGTCCGGATTCCGGTATGCGGGCATCAGATAAGGTCCCATGAACTTGCACAGCACCGGCATGGCGACATAATTCCAGCACCACTTTTTTTTCAGGAAAAAGGGCATTGCTGCTATGGTATTGCCATCTGACTCGACGGTGGCAGCACTCCAGATGCCTTCCGCACATACGGCGTCCAGATACCACGGCTGCATAAACAGCGGCAGATCGGGTGCCTGTGCGGCAAAGGTGCGGTATTTGTCTCCCGGCTGATCTTTCAAAACTGGGATTTTTACTTTCGTTCGGTACTGTCGCCGCTGATCAGGTTGCCGAACAGTATGGCGTTGGCAAACAGCCGGTTGGTGCCGTACCAGAATGACCTGAAGTTCGGAGATGTCGGAAATGCGATGATTTTCCCCTTGCCCGTTCCATATACAGAAACGGCGGCTGCACCGCCTGTCATTGGTATCTGGCTGCTGTGTACATATCCTGCAAGCAGCGGTTTGGAGGTCAGCCGGGCAGGTGTTGAATATGGGTTCTTGCCCGGACTTACGAACAGTGTATCGCCAAAGAATACGGGTAAACGGTTTCTGGTGTAGCCGAAACAAAGCGGATGGGTAAGGTCGAGTTCTGCCTCGAAAATGGCACCGGCAAGGGTGAGCGCACCCTTGTCTTCCGTCAGGCTCGCGTACGGGCGCGAAGCAGATTGGTCGGAAGCGCTGTTTCTGAAATCCACATTGGCAATTCCAGCCGATTTGAGCCAGCGGAGTGCATTTCCCGTTGCTACCACAGTTCCTCCATCCTGTGCAAACTGCCTGACC
>CAIYFY010000042.1 GCA_903925535.1 uncultured Bacteroidota bacterium
GATCTCCGGGGTTCTTGATGCACTCAGGGCTGAGAATTACGACTTTATTGCCGATCTGCACCACAACCTCCGTTCGCTGCGTGTCAGACTGGCACTGGGGAAACCGGCGGCCTCATTCAATAAAATCAATACGGAAAAGTGGCTGAAGGTGAATCTGGGAATTGACAGATTGCCTCCAGTCCATATCGTTGACCGCTATCTGGATACTGTTTCCGGACTGGGGGTAGTCAATGACGGTGCCGGACTCGATTTTTTCATTCCGGAAAAGGATGTGGTAGTTCCAGCTGATTTGTCACCCGTACTGTCTGAACCCTTCACCGCGTTCGTGATTGGCGCAACACATGCCACCAAGCGGCTCACCCGCGAAAAGATGCTGGAAGTATGCCTGAAAACGGATATGCCGGTCGCTATTCTGGGTGGCAAACAAGAGGCTGCCGACGGTGACTGGCTCGGAATGAACGCAGGAAGTCACGTGGTAAATCTGTGTGGCAAACTGAATCTGAATCAGTCAGCCTCTGTGGTGAATCAGGCATCAGTGGTTATTACGCATGATACCGGACTGATGCATATTGCCGCTGCCCTGCGCAAAAAGATAATTTGCATCTGGGGAAATACAATCCCCGGGTTCGGAATGTACCCTTATTACCCGGAAGGCATGCAACTGCACACAAATATGCAGGTGGAAGGTCTGAACTGCAGGCCCTGTTCAAAAATTGGTCACACTGCATGTCCCAAAGGACATTTCAGATGCATGAAACAACAGGATACTGATATGATTATCAAACAGATACATATTATGTCAAAGTCTTAGATCTTCCACCTGAACTCCCGGATATTTACTTTTGTCGAAACTGAAATAAGAAGCACCGAGTGCTTTGTTGGGAGTAAAGCGCGTGATAGCGAAGGTATATCTGGAACCGTCTTTGGCAAAGGCCTTGATCTGCTGGATGGTACCGGCATTTTCGTTGATACTCACCCTGAATTTGGCGTATTCCGACTTCCTGTCAACGGGCTTGAACTCGATTTCCGTGATGATTTGTGTACCTTCGGAGACTTTGTCGGTGATAGCGAAGATAAAATCACCTTTCTGATATCGCTTCAGCAGCTCTTTGGGAGTCATAAACCCGGCGTCCTGACTGTTCGGATCCGAATTGGAAACCTGAACCTCATTGTTTTTTTTCAGGTAAACCCAGGTTGTTTTCCGGTCGTCAATAATCAGCTGGTCGTTCATTTCGAGCCTGAACTTCTCACCTTCCTGGCCAATCGTACCCTTTTGTGTCTGTTTGGCCTGCTGAGGCACCTCAATGCCCAGGGTAAAGGCCGCTTCAAAGGATTTGTAACCTTCGTACTTTTTTCTGATCTTGTCGAGTACTTTCCGCGCCTCCGGATCGCTCTGTTCGGCGGATGCCTGAGCGGTCAGTGAGCAGGATAAGAAAGACATCAGGAGGGCTGCAAAAATGGTTTTTGTGCTCATGGGAAACTGTATTTGAGGTATTAACGCAGAAATCGGGTATTTTGTGCAAGAAGGGGGTAAAAAAATCCCGGGCGCACAAATCATGCACGCCCGGGAGTGATCACATGGGAAAGAATTACATATTGGCTATGATTTCGGAGCCGAATTCTGAACATTTCAACTTGGTGGCACCTTTCATAAGGCGTTCGAAGTCGTAGGTTACACGTTTTTTGCGAATACTGCGCTCAAGACCCTTTACAATCAGTTTGGCAGCCTTGTCCCAGCCCATGTATTCGAGCATCATCACACCGGAGAGGATGACTGAGGCGGGGTTAACCATATCTTTTCCTGCATATTTGGGAGCGGTACCGTGCGTGGCTTCAAAGATAGCATGACCTGTCACGTAGTTGATATTGGCGCCCGGTGCGATACC
>CAIYFY010000043.1 GCA_903925535.1 uncultured Bacteroidota bacterium
AAATCAGCATTAAACGCATTATAAACTCCTTCTCTTGAGTGCGATTCTGTGTAAAATCTGCGCAAAACATCTGTGTAAAATCTGTGAGAAACCAACACTAAAGGGGTGCCAGGAATAAGTAGAAAAAGTAATGGTTCTACGCCATTATTAGCTGATTTTCAGATTTAGTCCACCCAGAAAACCGTAATGATGAAGTTTTGAACAGTCTCAAAAAACACCTGTTTTCGACACATTTATTTATAAAAAATGTAAGATATTGTATATCAGTTATTTGCGTCAAAAAACATGTTTATTTGGGGTGTCCCAGTGTCGAAAACAGGAAGAAGTGGCGAATGCGAACAACACAGACGCATCTCTCTATTGAACCATACCGAAACGATATGTGAGATTCTCTTATCAGTGCTGATAAACCACCGCAGCGGCTTTTCAGAGTCGGAGTACAGATTCATAAAAATCAACAACCCGCTCGTCAGTGATAACATCAGCGGGTCTGATAGGCTTTCGGAGTACAATACCCTCCAGAGTACGGCATCGGCTGAGGGCTACGTATAACTGTCCGTGCTCGAAAGCGCCGCCGGCCAGATCAATAATCACCTTGTCGAAGGTTTTACCCTGACTTTTGTGAATTGTGATAGCCCAGGCGAGTTTCAGCGGGAACTGGGAAAAGGAGCCCACTACTTCCGTTTCCAGACTTCCGGTAGCACCCGATTTGTAGCGCATGATCTCCCACTCGGATTTTGCCACCTCTATTTTCTGTTTTTTGCCCTGTTCTTCCGTTTCAACGATGATAGTTTCATGATCAAGGTGTGTAATTTTTCCAATAGTTCCGTTCACAAACTGTCGCTCTTCCACGTCATTTCTGACAAACATCACCTGGGCCCCCTTCCGAAGGCGAAGTTCAAATTCGGTAGGATACAAATTCGGGTCAAAGGAGCCGGAAACCGTGGCGCTGTATGAAAATTCTGGCCCGCTGATTTGTTGCAGTTCACGCTGGTTGATCCGGTCAGCAGTAGCATTTCTGGCAGTAAGCGTAATATACCCTTCAGTATCAGAATGATCCGGAACATACCTTTCATTCAGGTCAGCCAGATCGTCGTGATCGGCTTTATTCAGTCGAACAGCCTCCAGCAACCTCAGAAAATGCCGGGATTCCTGTCTGTACACCTTTCTCAGTTCGTGTGTTTCCTGCTGAAAATCAGGATCATTGAATATTCTGGCTGAAAAGAAATAGGGTGAATCGTAGTAGTCGCGGAAGTAGGCCGATTCCAGCGGATCCCGGGTAACCACCGGAGGCAATTGAAACATATCCCCGATGAAAACGACCTGAACACCTCCAAAAGGCCTGAAATTCTCTCTGTTGACTCGCAGGAAGCTGTCAATTCCATCCAGCATGTCTGCCCGTACCATGGAAATTTCGTCAATAATCAGTACCTCAAGATTTTTATACATCCTGAGCAAGTCTTTCCTGCTTACCCGTCTGGATGCTTCCGATGGTGTGATTACTCTTGGAGGAAACCCGAAAAAAGAGTGTATAGTTTGTCCCTGTACGTTCAGGGCAGCGATACCGGTTGGTGCCAGCACAGCTATTTTCTTTCTGGAAGTAGTTCTGAACAGCTGAAGCAGTGTACTTTTCCCTGTACCTGCCTTTCCAGTAATAAACAGGTTGGAATCTCCCTTTTCGAGTGCATCTAGTACATTTTTGAAGTCGTCGCTGAGTACGAGTGGCTGCTGAGTCATGCCACAAAGATACTGCTCTGCAGAAAGCCTGTCCAGGATTTTCTGCCGATGGAAAAAATCATGGACAGGCGCACAAACGAAACAGGGCCGCTCCGGCTGGAGCGACCCTGTTAAATACAACGAGGATATTAAGAAGTCCTGATGAATTTACCTTAAGAGCGTAACATCGCCCTTGTACTCGATAACCTCACCATCAATGAATTCGACCACCGCGTACCAGACATAAACGCCTGTCTGTCCGTCTTCACCGCGTACTTTACCAGTCCAGCCGTGCGCAAAGTCGCCAGGGAGTATATTATCCACCTCGTGGATCTGACTGCCCCAGCGGTCGAAAATCACCCATTTCTGAACTTTGGCCACGTCGCGACCCATGTAGATGCGGACGCCCGAGTTGTCCACATCAATGCTTGACGGATTGAACACGTTTGGAACGTAGATATTGCGCGGCTTGTTTACCACTACCAGCACCTCGTCGCGGGCGATGCAACCATTGATATCAGTAACGGTTGCAGTATGCCTGTAAGAGTTCAGCGGATTGAAAGTGAATCCGGAGACGTACGTCAGAGGAGTCTTTACACTGTCAATTCTGGTAGCATTTTCCGGAATGAAGTTCCACACTACCGACTCAAGCGGTGTTGTATTGGCAATCTGCAGTGAAACAGATGCTTCTTCACCCAGTTCAATTTCCACATTGTCGCCCAGTTCAACGAGCAACTGACCTGGCTCCTCGATTGTTACAATTGTATCGAGTTCGCAGCCATTTGCATCAATCATCGAGAGCACATAATTGCCCGCGCGGAGGCCCGTGTACTGATTATTTCCTGAGCTGATAGTGAAATTGAATGGCGGAGTACCACCTATTACGCTGTTGATGGTAATAGAGCCATCGGTGTCACCAAAGCAAACGATATCCCGGACTTTCAGATTGAATCCGGTAGGAACAGCCGGATCAATAGTTACAGGTACGAGAATACTGTCAGCACATCCATTGGTGGAGTTGAACACGCGCAACTGGTAAGTGCCCGCTTTGTCAACCACCGGTGAAAGTGTATTGATGCCGGAAACAATATTGCCCGAAAGTGCTGTCCAAAGGTATGTGAAGTTGATACCGGTGGAAGTGCCGGCTGCGCTGATAGTTACCTCCGGAGTGCTGCAATCAAGCTGATCGGTAGCAAGGGCAACCACATTCGGCTTGGTGAAGTTGGCAGTCACCTGAACCGTCAGTGTCTTTTTACAGCCCGTTGCGGTAGTCATATTGAAGTTGTAGGTACCAGCCTGGTTAACAGATACCACATTGGTCGTTTGTGTACCAATGCCGGGACCAGTCCAGTTGAAAGTGGAACCTGCGGGTGAGAGTACCTCACCGGAGATTTCACCCGTTCCGCCGTTGTAGCAGTTGAGGATTACACCCTCGGCGATACCATCGGGAACATTGGAATCCTGCAGTACCTCAATCTGTGTAGTAGAAGTACAGCCGTTGGGGGCTGTTACCGTTACACTGTAAATACCTGGCTCGCTGATCTGCAGACTCGCGTCGTCGGAATTTTGCGGCGTGATGGCGGGGCCTTCCCACTTGTAAACAGAGTTGTTGGCCGAGCTGGTCACAGCCAGCGTGGCATTCGGATCCTGACAAGTAATCAGATCTGCCGTAGCAGCAATGACAGGATTGACATTGTCCAGATTTACCACAACCTGGTCGGAAGCAGAACAACCGGTCACACTGTTGAGGGCCGTTACGGTGTAAACGCCGGGTGCGCTAACCACCGGCTTGATATCGTTCACATTCACCGGTGTGATACCGGGACCAGTCCAGGTGAAGTTGAGAGAACCGCCCGGTGTTGTGGAAGCAGAAGCATCAAGTGTTACATTGAGAATGCTGCAGGTAATGGTCTGATCGGTGCCTGCACTGGCAGTAGGCAGGTTCTGGTCCAGGAATACCACTACTCCGTCGGAGGATGTGCAACCATTCGCAGAATCGGTGATGAGCAGGCTGTAGTTGCCTGGAACAAGTACCACAGGACTGTTCTGGGCCTGATTGACAGGTGTGATACCAGGACCACTCCACTGATAAACCATGCCTGAACCTGTGCTTGAGCCTGTTGAGTTCAGCACAACTCCGGTTGCGCCGTTGGCGCAGGTAATCGTCTGATCGGCGCCGGCCACAGAAACAGGATAGATGGTATTCTGATCTACAATGGCGAAATCAGATGCAGTACAGCCGTTGTGGCTGTCGGTGACTACCACATTATATGTTCCGGGTACAGAAACAGTCGGATTGGCCAGGGTGGAAATACCGGGTGTTATACCGGGGCCTGTCCACTTGTATGAAATAGTTCCGGTGCCCTGCGACTGTGAGGCATCCAGCTGAACATTGGTTATGGCACAAGTGAGGAGCTGGTCCTGTCCGGCAAGCGTAAGCGGTGCCTGTTTGTCCATATCAATGAATACAGAAGCAGTGGATGTACAGAAGTTCTGTGAGTTGGTCACAATTACAATATACAAACCTGAGTCTGCAACAACCGGACTTTTGTCATCGAAGTTGTTGGAATTGATACCGGGGCCCTGCCAGATATAACCGAACTGTGCACCGGAACTGCTGCCGGATCCGTTAATTGTGATAGTCGGGCTGGCGCATGTGATGGTCACAGTATTGCCGGCATTGGCCGTGGGTGTTGCGATATCCTGCGTAACCACCACATTATCAACTGAAGTGCAGCCATTGTCGTTGTTGGTTACAGTCAGGTTGTACGTGCCGGGAACTGTCACAGACGGGCTCTTCAGCGTCTCGTTAACCGGTGAAATGCCTGCACCTGCCCAGTTATACGTGAAGAAAGCGCCTGAACTGGAGGCCGAGCCGTTTAATGTCACCGTGGTAGTCTGACAGTCAAGGTGACGATCCGGACCGGATGAAGCAACGGGATTGACAATATCCTGAGCTACAACAACAGTATCCGTTTTCTGACAGAAATTGGATTGATCAGTAACCGTCAGGAAATAGGTACCCGGCACAGACACTACAGGTGAAATTTGTGCCTGGTTGCCTGCGTTAATGCCCGGGCCCGCCCAAAGCGTGGTGAAGCCGGTTCCATTGGATGATGCAGAACCATCCAGTGTGTATGTAGTGACAGCGCAGGTGAGTCTGCCATCGTTACCTGCCAGTGCTGTTGGATAAACAGCGTTGGTATTGACAACTACACTGCTGGAGGCAGTACAACCGTTGACACTGTTCGTAACAACAATCGAGTACGTACCCGGCGCAGATACAACCGGATTGGCCAGGGTTGAGTTGGCTGGCGTAATACCGGGGCCTGTCCAGAGGTAGCTGAAGTTGCTGCCACTGGAGGAAGCTCCTCCGATACCTGTAGAGATGGTAACACAGTCAATAATCTTGTCGGTACCGGCATCAGCTGCAGGTGCTGTCAGGTTGGACACTACCACCACCTGATCCACAGAGGTACAGGTATTGTTGGTATTGGTCACGGTCAGGTTGTACACACCCGGCTGATTATTGATCACTGGATTCTGCAGATTGTCGTTTACACCCGGCACAATACCCGGGCCACTCCAGCGATAAGTGTAGATAGAGCCGAAACTGGATCCGCTGGCATCTATTGTGTCGGTGGCGTTGTTGTAGCAGTTGAGCGTCATGTCACTGCCCGCACTGGCCGTTGGATTCTGATTGTCGAGCAATACAACCACGATATCAGTGTTCTGACAACTGTTGGTTGTGTTGGTTACTGTCAGATTGTAGGTACCCGGTACTGTAATACCGGTCGGACTTTGTGCATTGATATTGGTACCCGAGATACCCGGACCAGACCAGGTATAGACGATACCCGAACCGGAAGTTGAGGCAGAACCGTCGAAATTGACCGTATTTACGGAGCAATTCAGTGTCATATCCGGTCCACCGTTGGCCGCAGGTACATTTGCATCCTGCGTTACGATTGCCTCATCTGTAGCAGTACAGCCGTTGACCGGGTTGGTTACCACCAGGGTGTAGGTGCCGGGCTGCGTAACCACAGGGTTCTGAAGATTTTCATTGTTGGAGCCAATTCCGGGACCCGACCAGTGGAAAAGAATATTGGAGGGCGTTCCGGAGCCGGAAAGCGTAACACCATTCGTGTTGGTACAAGTCAGGAACTGATCAGTACCGGCACCGGCAGTCGGTGCAGCAGTATTGATGTCAACAAGTACAGCATCCGTTGATGTGCATCCGCTGGTTACATTCGTGATCAGAATTGTGTAGGTACCCGGATCAAAAACTTCCGGATTGTACAGATTCTGGTTCAGTGGTGTGATACCCGGACCAGTCCAGAGAGCAGTGTAGTTGGCGCCGGAACTGGAGCCGGAGCCAATCAGCACAACTCCTGGTTGTGCACAGGTAATTATGGAGTCTGCGCCAGCGGATGCATTGGGCAGCTGCTGGTTCGACAGCACATCTACCGTGTCGTGTTTGACACAGCCGTTGAGCTGGTTGGTGATGGTCAGTATGTACGTGCCGTGAGTATCAACCGGCGGATTGAGAACCGATGCGCTGAATCCGTTCGGACCAGCCCATGAAACAGTCATGGGATCAGGAGCCGTGCTTCCGCCGCCTTGCAGCAGAATGGTCGGTTCAGTGCAGGTGAGGGTATCATTCGGCCCGGCAGATACAACCGGGATATTCGTATTGACACTGACAATCGCACTGGCTGTGTTGGTACATCCGTTTACCTGATTGGTCACCGTCACGTCGTACGTACCGGAGAGTGTTACCACCGGATCCTCAACATTCATATTGGTCTGGGTGATACCAGGACCTGCCCAGTTCCATGTAGCATTGGATACATTGGTAGCACCATCAATTGTAATAGAAGATTGAACACAGGTAATCAGGCCTCCGTTTGCTGTAGCGCCCGGCGGTACATTGTCGGCCAGGACAGTCACAGAAGCTGAAGATGTACAGGAGTTGACCGGGTTAGTAACCGTAAGGACATACACACCCGGCTGATTGACAACAGGGTTCTGCAGGAACTGGTTTGTCGGATTGATACCGGGACCTGTCCACTGATAAGTTACACCCTGAGTAAGTGAACTGCCTGTGAGAGAGGCAGTAGTGCTGATACAGTTGATATTGGTGTTTGTGGCAGTGGCTCCGGGCGCCACGGTATTACCCGTTACAACCACCTCGGCTGTATCGCGGCAAACCACACCGCCACCCTGAGCAGTTACAACAAGCCGGTAAGTACCGGTCAGGTTGATATTAACTGTTGGGGCTCCACCAAGAATCTGGTCATTTGAATTGAGCCAGAGGAACGAGGAGCCACCCGTAAAGTTGGCGGCAGCGAGTGTTAAACCACCCTGAGTAGCACAGGTGATGGGCGCATTGCCTGTTATTTCGGCATTGGGAGAAAGCACCGAAACGGCGAAACTCACCAGACTGTCGCAATTCTGATACGATTCGAGTACAACCGACTGAGGACCCGGATCGCAGTATTGATCGCCCGCAAACACGAAGCAATCACCTTCGCAAATGAATTTGGTACCCAGATTGGTTGTCAGCAGGGGTTTTACAATTACCTTTTGCTTGATAACACTGTCGCAACCCAGGTAAGAGTCGTACGGCGTTGAAGTCAGGTTGAAAGTACCGGAAGAAGTCAGTACCTGATAGGGCTGCTCATCCCATGTGAATGGCAGATCCTCATTACAGATCACAATATCCGGCTTGATAGTCGGGGGAATAGGCTGATTTACCACAGGCAGACAGTTGTAGCCTGTAGTCGGGTTACAAGAGTTACCCGTCTGAACACACACGTTACCACCCGAGTTGCCGAATGTAACCGTAATGGTGGCACCTTCAGGAGCATTGATACTTGCAGTGTTACCGCCACCGTTGATTTTGGATCCCGGAGGAGCAGTCCACTGATAGTAACCGGCACCGAATGACTCATCCACCGTGTAAACGGCAACTGCACCGGGGCATACCACGGTGGGTCCCATAGGCTGTGCGGCAGGATCCGGCGGAGGCGGAACAATACTTCCCTGTGTAATGGCGATTTCAAAGTCGCAAACGTCACCAACCCACCCGTCAATCATGAGCCAGTACGTCTGGCCGGGAGTGAAGTCAGACCAGGACAGAGAAAACACCTGTCCACCGCAACCACCGCAACCAGGGTTGCAGGTGAAGGCATCCGCATCGGTACAGTCGTCGAAGAATGCAACCTGAAGACCATCACCATTCTGGCAGTTTTCGGTTATGATATCCATGGTGATGGACGAAGTCTGCGGGATAAAGCCGAACCACTGGTCGTTGTGGAGCGATATCTGACCACAAACCGTGTTGCCGCCCGAAGGAGATCCGTTGTTGGTACCCATGTACCCGTCGAAATCGCAATAAACGCAAGCTGCGTTACAGGATTCAGCGCCGGGCGGAGGAGGTGTACCACATGCGTTACCTTCCTGTGCATACACGGACGCTTGCCCGAGTAATGCAAACAGAATGAATAAAAGTAGATTTTTGTTCATGAAACAACGTTTAGTATGTTTAGATCCGGTACTTCCAATTGATTCAGGGGGTGTCTTGTCAGTGTTGACGAGTGCGGGAAATCCCGACACCGTCCGCTGGCTTGATCTGTGTTCAGGCAGACAAAGTTACATTTGTCCGGCGTGAAGGTAAAAAAATGTTGTTTTTAATATCATAATTTTGTGCAACCTTAACCAATTACAGCACAATCAGATTTTCGGATTCAAACCAAAGCAAATAATATTCTTTACAGGCACCCCAACATTGCTTTTCTCAAAATAATTGACTGGGCGTTTTGTGCGCGCATGCGGGCTACTACTGTTCGTCCGGCTCGTGGTCTTCCTGTCGGCTCTTTTCATTTTCGGCAGGGCGCCAGCTCCAGAGCCCCTGTCCGTACTCCCCTGTCATCAGTTCGATATTGTCCGAATGTACCTTCTTCTGGCTCATTGGAAAATGATAACGGTCCCACAGTCCTGTCTCGTCCATAGGTACTCCTGTCGCGATACTTTCCCTGAGTGCGTATATATAGGAGAGACTCTCTGTTCTCCGCTGAAGCCAGTCGTTAATACTGAGCGACAAATTTCCGTGGCCCGGAATCAGGCGGGTAAACCAGTTTCTGTCGTGAATAGCCAGCAGCTTGTTCAGTGAATGCTCATATTCCACACTGCTGTGGGCTATTACTGGAAACTCCACGTCAGACAGGTAGTCGCCGGCAATGCACAGTCCAATCTGCCATACTACCACCATCATGCTGTCTGCTGTATGACCCGGAGTCAGGTAGAACGTCATTTTGGTGCTGTGGTGCCTGTACTGCACCGCATCTCTGAAAACGGTGAAATCGGCCGCGGGATACACCAGCGGATAGGGCCGGTTGATATAATATTGGTCGTCAAACTCGAGTGCCTCCTCCAGCCGCAATTCTTTTTCCGGATTTTCAGCCATCGCTTTCGACATGAAAACCTTGTCGGGACGAAAAGCCCCATAGCCAATAATATGATCATAATCAGAGTGTGTAAATACCAGAAAAAGCTCCCTTTTACCCCTGATTTTGTCAACATAGTTGCTAATTGCCATCACTTCATCCGGAAGCCAGGCCGGATCAACCACCAGTACAAGATCCTCCATTTCCACCACGGTAGAGTTCGTCTGAAACAATGCACTCTGAAAAACCGTTACATGCCGGTCTTTATACACTATATTATTCATGGTGTGGTCTCATGTTTGGATGCTGAAAGCGCTGCTTTTGCTACCTTTGCACCGCAATGCTCAATGGCAAATGTACGAACATACCTGTTTCCCTTAAAACTCTTTTCATCTGATGAGTAATATTGTTGCAATCATAGGCCG
>CAIYFY010000044.1 GCA_903925535.1 uncultured Bacteroidota bacterium
CTGCCTGTCCAGTGCCGCACCAATCAGGAGGAAATTTTCGGTCCGGTGGTAACGATACAGCCCTTCGACACCGACGAGGAAGCCCTTGCGAATGCCAATGCGAGCCCATACGGGCTCAGCGCCACCGTGTGGACCAACAGCCTGGACCGCGCCAACCGGCTGGCTTCGGGACTGCAGGCCGGGATCATCTGGATTAACACCTGGATGCTGCGCGATTTGCGTACACCCTTCGGCGGGGTAAAAAACTCCGGCGTGGGCCGGGAGGGGGGCTGGGAAGCCATGCGTTTTTTCACAGAGCCCCGGAATGTGACGATACAGATGTAGCTTTGTGCGATCGTCCAGAGAACCTGATACAATTCACGTCATGTCGAAAATAGAAACCGATATTCTCGTACTCGGATCCGGTATTGCCGGACTCTCCTTTGCCATCAAGACGGCCCGGCAAATACCCGACCGGAAAATTCTGATACTCACCAAAACCATCGAGGGAGAGAGCAATACCCGGTATGCGCAGGGCGGCGTGGCCGCCGTCTGGAATCCGGACAAGGACAATTTTGAAAAACATATTGCCGACACCCTGGATGCCGGCGACGGGCTCTGTAAGGAAGATATCGTCCGTATTGTGGTGGAGGAAGGCCCCCAGCGCGTACGCGAGATTATTGAGTGGGGCGCCCGTTTCGACAAGGAAAAAGATCAGGACGCGTACAACCTGGCGCGGGAGGGCGGACATTCGGAACACCGCATACTGCACTACAAAGACCTGACAGGCTGGGAGATACAGCGTGCACTCATGCAGGAAGCCGCTTTGTACCCGAATATTCAGGTGCTTGAGCACTACTTCGCGCTGGATTTCATCACGCAGCACCACCTGGGGCGCATGGTGATACGGGTGACACCCGGTATTGAGTGTTACGGATGCTATGCCCTCAACAAACAGACCAACGCCATTGACACCATCCTGAGCCGGGTGACTGTGTGCTGTACTGGCGGGGCCGGACAGGTTTACAAGGCGACCACCAATCCGGTGATTGCCACCGGCGACGGAGTGGCAATGACCTATCGGGCCAAGGGCAGGGTGGAAAACATGGAATTCATGCAGTTTCACCCCACATCGCTGTACAATCCCGCGGGAGAGAGTCCTTCCTTCCTGGTATCAGAGGCCGTGCGCGGGCACGGGGGCATACTGAAAACAGCCGAGGGAGAGGAGTTCATGCATCACTACGATGCACGCCTGTCGCTGGCACCGCGCGACATAGTGACCAGAGCCATTGACTCCGAAATGAAAAAACGGGGCACAGACTGCATGTATCTCGACTGCAGGCATCTGGACATGAAAGATTTTATGGAGCACTTCCCCACAATCTATGACAAGTGCCTGAAAATTGGTGTTGATCCGGCAAAAGACATGATACCTGTTGTTCCGGCCTGTCACTACATGTGCGGGGGAATTATGGTGGATGCCATGGGTAGAAGCAGTATCAACAGGTTGTATGCTGCCGGGGAGTGCAGCAGCACCGGACTACACGGAGCCAACCGTTTGGCATCGAACTCGCTGCTGGAGGCGCTGGTTTTTGCGCACCGCATTTCCGATGATGTGTGTGCACATATACAGGACTGGGACGTAAAAACAGGTGTTCCCGACTGGAGTGCGGAGGGCACTACCGATCCGCAGGAGCTGGTACTGATTACCCAGGGGTTGAAGGAGTTAAAGGAGATTATGTCCTATTATGTGGGCATTGTGCGCTCCAACCTGCGTCTGAAGCGGGCTTTGGACCGTTTGCACCTGCTGTATGAGGAAACCGAGGAGTTGTACCGAACCAGCACAGTGTCACCTCAGCTGATGGAGTTGAGAAACCTGCTGACTATAGCATATCTGATCACGCGCTCGGCCACGCACAGGCGCGAGAGTCGCGGGCTGCACTTTACAACAGACTATCCGGGACAGATGGAGTTCCGAGAGTATTCCGTGCTTTAGGCTTTGGAGAAAATGCTGAAGAATTTGAGCGGGATCCGGCCTTCGAAGAAAGCCTTGCCGACGATCGCGCCGGCACAGCCAAGTCCGTGAAGCGTTTCCAGATCTGCCACATCGCTGATACCGCCACTGGCGACCAGTTGAACATTCGGGAATTCCACCAGGATTTCGCGGTAGAGTTCGACGGATGGACCGTTCATTTCGCCATCGCGTTCAATATCGGTCACGGAGATCTGGTTGATACCGAGCTTGCCCATATCGCGCAGAAAGTCGAAGATACTGACGTTGGTTTGTTCCTTCCAGCCCTGAATGGCGATATTCCTTCCACGCACGTCGGCACCCACGAGAAAACGTTCGGGGCCGAATTTTTCCACCCATGCCCTGAA
>CAIYFY010000045.1 GCA_903925535.1 uncultured Bacteroidota bacterium
CTTCACGCGCGCGGGTACGTACACATGTACCAGCAACACGTGGAACAGGCCCACCTGGGCGCCGATCTGGATTTTCTGAAAGGAGGCTCGGGCAGTGAAGTGCCCCGCGATTCACACTGAAGACTGTAAAACATGGAAGTACTGACCAATCACCGCTGCCTGCTCGGCGAAGGGCCTGTCTGGGATGCCCGCCGAAAAAGCCTTTTCCGGGTAGATATACTCCGGGGTGAAATACACGAATACCGTCCGTCCGACGGGTACTGCCACACTATTTCCGTCGGCGAGTACGTGGGAGCGGTGGCGCCTTGCCGCGACGGACGTCTGATGGCTGCCCTGAAGAGCGGAATCGTACTGCTCGATCCTGATACCGGTGCGCGGGAAGCGGTGGGCCATCCGGAGGCACACCTGTCCGGCAACCGCTACAATGACGGCAAATGCGATCCGGCCGGCCGGTTCTGGGTGGGCAGCATGTCGCTGCAGGAGGAGCCTGGTGCGGGCAGTCTGTACATGATAGACCACGACTGGACCATAATCCGGCAACTGGAAGGCGTAACCATCTCGAATGGTCTCGCCTGGAGCAATGACCACCACACCATGTATTATATAGACACCCCCACTTTTGAAGTGGCTGCTTTCGATTATGACCTTTCCACCGGCGCTATTTCAAACCGGCGTGTGGCCATCCGCATACCCGAGTCCGACGGTTACCCCGACGGCATGACCATAGACCGGGAGGGCTGCCTCTGGATAGCACACTGGGACGGCTGGCAGGTAACACGCTGGGATCCGGACACAGGGCGGAAGCTTCATCATCTGCCGATGCCTGTATCCCGGGTCACATCCTGTGCTTTTGGTGGTGACATGGGTAATGACCTGTATATCACGAGCGCGCGTACGGGCCTGAGTGCGGAGGAGCTGGAGCGACAGCCCCTGGCCGGTGCGGTGTTTGTGGTGAGGGGGGTTAATACATAGAGGTTGCCTGGCAGTACAGGTTTATCCATTCCCCAGTATCTCATACAGCAAACTTAGCTCACCAGCGTCAATATCACTCAGACTGTTGTCTTCCAGTATCAGTTTTTCAATGGCAGATGAAAAGAGCTGCCTTGTATTTTCAGATTCAATCCATCTTCTCAGAACGGAAGCCAGTTCGGAATCCCCAAAGGGACTGGATAACTTTGCCGGGTTGTACGGGTCAAATCCGTGGAAGTACAAGTCTCTGAAATGTAATATACTGTCTTTAGAAGGTTCAGTTTCCCAGATTTCAAGTAATTCATACACTGGAAAGAGTTCCCTGAGGCCAGATCCTGCCCCTTGAAACATAATCAATATGGTCGCGATACTGTCGGAAGCAGACGGTATCGGATATATTGAAAGGCACTTTCTGAAATAAGCCCTTGAAAAATCGCGTAATATGCCTGTCTCCGTCTCGGTCCATTCGTTTTCGTCGAAGGGTATGACTCTGGAGAAAGACAACTCGGCTGAATGGGTTGGAAACTGAAACAGGCCAATTAATTCCAGGTATCTGGGGAGAAAGTGCTTGATCTCCTCAACCCTTGTCTTGAGTGGTCTGGCACCGTCATTATAATCTGACAACAGCTGCACGGGGATATCCTGTACACGCATGCTGGCCAGCCTGGACTCATCCTCTGGTGTCATACAGCATTCGGTACAGATGTCAAGTGGTCTGGCCGGATTGTAGCACCCGAAAATTTCGTAGGATTTGTCCGTTATTTCCTTCAACATTAGAAAAGTCAGGCTCAGTTCGCGAACATCTTTTGCTGCACCCTGTACCCCGCCCAGGCCATGGGCACGTAAGCCACCACAAGGTCCAGTACGTTGAACCACATTGGCGCCGGAATCATCTGAACGGCCATGATGCCGCCTGTCAGAAATACCAGGCCGGTTATGATTGCTGCAGACAGCCTGCGCTCGCGCGTGAGGGCTGCAGCCACAAAACCGGCGAGCAGGGTGCCCAGGGCATGTGCCAGAAAGGGCATGATAAA
>CAIYFY010000046.1 GCA_903925535.1 uncultured Bacteroidota bacterium
TATATATTCAGCATCAAGCCGGATGGCAGCAGTGAACTGCTTTTCCCGCGTGCTGCCCGGTACGGTACTTCTGTGGTTGAGCTCCCGATCATCACGTCGAACAAGTCTTATGTGGAAATACCGGCCAATCCGGCCAAAATTCTGAAAGCGGACCAGTCTGGAACGGACCATCTGGTTTTTCTGTTCAGTACCAGGGAAATTGGCGATATGGAAGACCTTGCGCGGAGGATGGAGGAGATGAATATCCCGATTGGAGAAAGGCTGAAAAAGGTGTTTGGCGATGCGCTTGTCAGGGAGCACGAGATACGCTACAGTACGTCTGAGATGTCATTTTCCGGTACAGCGACGTCCGGATATATTGTTCCGCTGGTACTTGAGGTGCCTGTAAATTAAAGGGAGGTGATGAGAAAAATGTATAATATGAAATATTTAAGGTTGCTTTTCTTCCAGTTTTCATTACTGTACAGTTCACTCGCATGGGCTCAGCTTCCCGACTTCTACGGGAAATACGCAGATCCGAATATCTGTACGCAGTTGAACATTACGCAAGATGAGAAGATATTAAATCTGGTTACACGAATACTGGAGGTGTACAACCTTGACAATACGTATGTCATTCAGGCCTGTTCCAGTGTTGAAAACTGTGTTGCTGCCCAGCGGAATGGTGTTCAGTACATTCTGTATAATCCGGATTACATGGATGATATTCGCACGCTGTCGTTCACCGAGTCGGATATGCCGGTATCTCAGGGTCAGTGGAACCACCTGATGGTGCTTGCCCATGAGGTGGGGCACCACATGAACAACCACCTGACCAACCCGCTGGGTTTGAAGCCTCGCGAAATGGAGCTGAAAGCCGACGAGACAGCCGGTTTCATCCTGTACCAGCTTGGAGTACCCGATCCGGAAACGGCGTTAAGTGCCTTGCGTTCTCCGGGCGTTTCGGAGGCCGGCAGTGCCAGTCACCCGCCGAGAGAAGAAAGAATAGCGGCGTTCAGGAAGGGTTGGGACAAGGCAGCAGCAAAAGACAATAAAAATTCGGGTACTCAAACCGGACCGAAGCCGGACAGTGAGCGCTTTTATATTGACTCGCTGGTCGGGAAGATGATACTTGTGCGGGGAGGTACATTCAAAATGGGCTGTACCCGTGAGCAAAAAGCGTGTGATGACGACGAGATGCCGGCACACCAGGTTACCCTGGATGATTACTACATCGGTGAAACGGAGGTGACTATGGGGCAGTACCGGTATTTCGCCCTGGAGACCGGACATGTTTCAACAGGGAAATCGGTTGTGTTAAAGGGTTCTGATCTGAAAGCAAAATCCGGAGTTGACTGGCGTTGCGATGAAACCGGCGAGAAACGCCCGTACCATTCTGCCAGTTATCCCGTGCTGCATGTGAGCTGGTTTGATGCAACAGCCTACACCGAATGGCTGAGCAGCAAAACCGGAATATCATACCGTTTGCCCACCGAGGCAGAGTGGGAGTACGCTGCCAGGGGCGGACAGCGGGGAAAAGGGTTTCAGTATGCCGGTGGAAATAACCTCGAAGAACTGGCCTGGTACGGCGAAAACTCGAACAACAAACCCCATATTGTGAAAAGCCGGGCATCCAACGAGCTGGGATTATTTGACATGAGTGGCAATGTCTGTGAATGGTGTGCTGACTACATGGGAGCGTATTCAGAGGAGAACCAGTCGAACCCTGCGGGCGCCGATACTGGTGAGTTGCGTGTCGTCAGGGGGGGCAGCTGGGGCAATACTGACAACCTGTGCAGGGTAGCCTGTCGCACCGGCGTAAGACCGGACAACCGGGATTTCAATCTGGGTTTTCGGGTTGTCAGTCAAGCGAAAAATAAATAATAAATTATGTAAATTTTAAAAAATATTGTTTTTTATTTATGTTTTTTTTCAGAATAATAGATAGTAGTGGTTTTGTGCCTGGACCCCGTAACCCTCTTTTTTACCTTTTAAACCCTCACACATGAAACTCCATCTTCATTTCCCTCATAAATCCGGCCTGCTGGCTGTTTTGGGGCTTTTGTTATTCTCTCAAGCGATTCATGCACAGGACAGGGATATATATGGTAATAAAGTCAGCAGTGATTTATGCGATCAGATGGAGTTTGATACAGACGAGGAGGTACAGCGCCTGGTAACCAAATTACTCGAGGCATATAATCTTCCCAACCGCTACATCATTGGCCCCTGTAGCCGGGTATCCAATTGTGTGGCGACCAGGGATGAAAGGGGCAGGCCATATATACTCTATAATCCGGCTTTTCTGGATAAAATCAAGGTTTTTGCGTTTACTGAAACCGATTTGCCCACGGCTGCGGAGGACTGGGCTGTGTTGCTTGTACTGGCTCACGAGATTGGTCACCACCTCAATAATCACATCATCAATCCACATCCCGATTTGACACAGCGGGATATGGAGTTGGAGGCCGATGAGACGGCCGGTTATTTGTTATACTTGTTAAATGCCCCGGATTTGAAAACGGCCCAGAAAGGCCTGCAGGCGCCACAGGTGTCGGAGGCTGGCAGCTACACGCATCCACCGCGGAGCGAGCGGCTGGAGGCTTTCAAGAATGGTTGGGACAAGGCTGAAGAGAAATTTCCGCATGGATCCGTAAAAAAACTGGATAAAATAAAAAGTGACTGTGGTGCTTACGTTGCGCCCAATGAATGGAAAAGCTTCATGTGCTATAACCTGGGAACTACGAACACAAGTGCCGACCCTCTAACTCCGAGTTGGGAGATTACTGGTGGATACTGGCAGTGGGGAAACAATATTCAAGCTGTCCCGGGTCCTTCAGGGCCCGGGACAGCACAGGAAAATGATGGAGAAATCATCGGGTGGAGTACCAATTATAATAAGAACAGTTCCTGGTCCGATTTTGAAGAGATCGGTGATGACCCATGCCCTTTGGGCTTCAGGGTTCCCACGAAAAAAGAGTGGGAAGGTGTTATTAAAAGTAATATTATAACTCGAATTGGCAGTTGGGAAAATGATAATACCAATTATAACAGCGGGATAAAACTGGGTTCCCAACTGATGCTTCCGACTGCAGGATTCAGATTTTACGAGGATGGGACTTTATTCGGCAGAGGGTATTGCGGCTGCTATTGGAGTGAAACAACTGATAATAA
>CAIYFY010000047.1 GCA_903925535.1 uncultured Bacteroidota bacterium
ACTGAATCTGACATTCAACGAAGCACAGCAAAGGAAGGTAAAGGCCACCCTGAGCAATACTTTCGGCTTCGGAGGACATAACGCCTCCATAATATTCAGGCAACTCTAAAGCCTGTCCCGCATTGTAACAACCGTCCCAAGAGGTCGTTACAATGCCGAAATACCATTATGAGAGGTGTGTCACAACAGTCTTTGTGTTCATACTTCAACGTTTAATCTTGTGCGATTTATTCGTAAATTCTACAATTATTATTTCCATCCTGACAAGGATCTGGCCCGAAGACTGAAGCATCTCATCGGCTTCATTCCCGTGCACCTCTCGCTGTTCAAACTGGCTTTTTACCACAAAAGCACCTTCACCTCGCGCGATTATGCGGTCGCAAATAACGAAAGGCTCGAATTTCTCGGCGATGCCGTATTGAGTACGATCGTCGGTGAATATCTGTTCAAAAAATACCCGAACAGCGACGAAGGTTTCCTTACCAAAATGAGATCCAAAATCGTCAAGCGAAACTCGCTGGACGAAATTGCTGATAAAATGGGACTCGATCTGTTCCTCGCCAACTATAACCAGACCCGGCTCTCCAAATCCATGCTGGGCAATGCACTGGAAGCACTGGTAGGGGCCGTTTATATTGAAGTCGGATACGAAAAAACCAAAACGTATGTTATACGACGTATCCTGCGAAAATATCTCAACATCCACGATCTCGAGAGCTACGATGACAATTACAAAAGTCAACTCCTCGAATGGTGCCAAAAAAATGGTCACAGCATAGAGTACAAGGTGGTGGCCAAGTATAAAAGTGAAAAGCGCGACAAGTTCAAAGTGGCGGTCTTCGTTGACGGTAAAAAATACGGAACTGCCGACGACTTCAATAAAAAAAGCGCCGAGCAACTCGCCAGTGAGCGTGCCATGGGCGTCCTCGGCGTTGCCGGTGGAAATGGTATCGCCACTGTGCCGCCCGACGACGACGAGTAACATTCTATGTGTACCGTAACTTATATCCCCAATCGCTCCGGATTTACCCTGACACACAACCGGGACGAAGCCCCGGCCCGATCTTCCGTCCGTATCTCGGAAAATGACAAAAACCCGGATGAACTGATTGTTTTCCCCCGCGATTCCAGTGCAGGAGGAACCTGGTTCGCCATGTCTGAAAGCGGAAAAATAGTCTGCCTGCTCAATGGCGCATTCGTCAGACACCACCACAATCCCCCTTACAAACGAAGCCGGGGACTCATGGTACTCGACTTTTTTGACTACGCGGACCCCGAACGCTTTTTCAATGAGTACGATTTCGAAGGAATGGAGCCATTCACGCTGATTTTCGCCCGGCCGGGTGTACTCACCGAACTGCGATGGGACGAACACCTGCCTCATGTCACACAGTTCCCCGCAGATCAGCCCCGGTTCTGGTGTTCCTCCACCCTGTATCCACCCGAAATGCAACTGCTCCGCGAAAAGGTTTTTCTGGACTGGCAGCAAAAAAACAAACGCCGGACACCACGTGACATCACGCGCCTGCACCTGAACGGCAGCGTAAATGATCCTGCCAATGACTTTGTAATGCAGCGTGACAGGGTACGCACGGTCAGCATCACACAGGTGGTTCATCAAAAAAAATATGCCCGGATGAGGTTTTGGGAATTACTGGAAAATAACAGAGATGAACGGCTGATTTTTATCAGAAACAGGTAGTATTGTTTATGATAACGGAAACTTTTTAGCCACATATATTGTTCTTCAAACGTTAAATTTTACCAAAGGACCAAAACAATGTTTCGCTGGTAACAAAAAAGCACACTACATTGCAGCGAAATTAACCGATTATCACCCTGAGCAAACCTCCATTCATCCGAATGAACAGCAGGAAGACCTCAGAATCATCTCCCTTGGCATGAAGCAACTAATACTCGCATTCTTCTTTTTTTCCCTGGGCTGCCTTGCTCTGCAGGCTCAGCAGTCGGGCGCACACAAGCCCGATTTGTCTGTATATCCCAACCCGGTAATTGAGCAGTTCACTATCCAGGATAATGCAGATGTTGTGAGTGATGTGGCCGTTTTTAACCTCATTGGAAAGAAAGTCAAGACTTTTGAACATTCAAAGGGCGCCTTCCACTATGTAGGCGATTTGCCCAAAGGCGTCTATCTGGTGCAGTTGATTGATAAAAACAATCGGGTACTGCTCACACAAAAAATGGACAAAAGGTAAACAGGCTTCTCCATCGAGTTCATACATCCCGAATCTTTTCTCTCAGAAAGAATTCGGGATTTTTTTTTCAACATCTTGTCCCTGAAATAATGGCAAAATCAAAGTTTTACGTGGTTTGGGAAGGGAAAAAACCCGGCATATACACATCATGGGATGCTTGTAAACAACAGGTGGAAGGTGTGGCCCAGGCTCGCTATAAAAGTTTCGAAAGTGCCGAAGAGGCCGCAAAAGCCTTCAGGGGCGACTACAGGAACTATATACAAAAAAAGGGACCGGCTGTTAAAAAGCCCGCAACGGGCACCTGGATTCGGGAAAGTGTGGCCGTTGATGCAGCATGCAGCGGAAATCCGGGCGATATGGAGTACAAAGGCGTATGGGTCGCCGACGGATCCGTGCTGTTTGCCATGGGCCCCCTGCCCGACGGAACCAATAATATTGGTGAGTTTCTGGCAATCGTACATGCCATGGCATTACTGAAGATACAGGGAAAACCCGGCTTACCCATTTATTCCGACTCTGTTACCGCTCAAGGGTGGGTAAAAAAAGGGAAATGCAATACCAAACTGGCTCCTACAAAGAGAAATGCAAAAATCTTTGAGCTGATTGACCGCGCCGAGAAATGGCTGGCTACCAACAGAATCACGAATCCTCTGCTCAAATGGGATACAGCCTCGTGGGGTGAAATACCTGCGGACTATGGCAGAAAGGGATAAGAATTTGTTCTGACAAAAACTGGGCGGCAGAGACCCAGACCAGCCGGAAAGGCAAGATGTGGGAAAGTGCATTTCAAGTAGAGGGAGATAAAAGGCCGGAACAATTGGCCCCCACCGCCAGTATTTTTTTGTATCAATGAGAGCCCGAAGGGTATGATCCACTAAATGAGTCAAAATAATGATCATACCCCGCTACGGGCGCCAAAAATGGATTAAGCGGAACAAGCCTCACAGTCCGGGTTGTCAATACTGCACACCCGACCGACAGCAACAGGTTCAGGTACAGACATTTCAACCACCCCGGAAACAGGCACCTGAGCTGAAACCGTTGCACTCACCACCGGGTCGGCGGCAGAAGCGTTCACGAATTTCTGCTGGTGTTTTCCGCTGAGCGTGAATTTGATTGGATCTACTGCCGCCTTTGAACGCAGATAGTACATTCCGGTCTTCAGGCCCTTCTGCCACGCATAGAAATGCATGGAGGAAAGTTTGGCGAAGGTGGGGGCCTCCATAAAGACATTCAGACTCTGACTCTGGCAAATAAATGCACCGCGGTCGGCCGACATGTCAATGATTACTTTTTGGCTTATCTCGTACGCTGTTTTGTAAATGTCGCGTACGTTTTGGGGTATCACTTCTATTCCCTGTATGGAACCATTGGCCGCCATAATAGCTTCGCGCATCTCTTCATCCCACAGGCCAAGCCTGACCAGATCGCGCATCAGGTGTTTGTTTACCACAATATGCTCTCCCGCGAGCGTACGGCGGGTATAGAGATTGGAGGTATACGGCTCGAAGCACTCATTATTACCCAGAATCTGACTCGTACTGGCAGTTGGCATTGGCGCTACCAGCAGTGAATTGCGCAGACCATGCTTTTTCACGCGCTCGCGCAGAGAAGCCCAGTCCCAGCGACCCGATGGCGTGACGTTCCAAAGATCAAACTGAAACAGCCCCTTGCTCATCGGCGATCCCTGAAAAGTTTCATACGGACCCAGTTTCTCGGCCAGGTCACAACTTTCGGTTACCGCTGCAAAATAGATGGCTTCAAAAATATCCTTGTTCAACTGCCGTGCCTCCTCACTGTCGAAAGGCATTCCGCACAGAATAAAGGCATCAGCAAGCCCCTGAACACCCAGACCGATCGGACGGTGACGCATGTTGGAGTTGCGCGCCTCGGGAATCGGATAGTAATTAATGTCAATTACCTTGTTCAGGTTGCGGGTTACGACCCGGGTTATTTCTACCAGTTTGTCAAAATCAAACTGCCCGTTTACCACGTATTTGGGCAGGGCCAGAGACGCCAGATTGCATACAGCTACCTCATCGGGAGCCGTATATTCGATAATCTCTGTGCAGAGATTGGACGAGCGTATGGTACCCAGGTTCTGCTGATTACTCTTCTTGTTGGCGGCATCCTTGTACAGAATATACGGTGTACCCGTTTCAATCTGACTTTCCAGAATGGCAGTCCACAAATCGCGGGCTTTTACCGTCTTGCGGGCGCGACCCTCCTGTTCGTACTGGTGGTACAGCGCCTCGAATTTTTCTCCGTAAACATCGTACAAGCCCGGCGACTCATTCGGACAGAACAGTGACCAGTCGGCATCACTCTTCACACGCTCCATGAAGAGGTCGGAAATCCAGAGCGCGTAGAAAAGGTCGCGGGCGCGGAGTTCTTCCTTGCCGTGATTCTTTTTCAGATCAAGAAACTCAAAAATATCGGCATGCCATGGCTCCAGATAAACAGCGAAAGCACCTTTGCGCTTGCCGCCACCCTGGTCCACGTAACGCGCTGCATCATTGAATACGCGCAACATGGGGATTATTCCGTTGGAAGTGCCTCCGGTGCCCTTGATATAGGATCCGGTGGCGCGTACATTGTGGATGCTGAGGCCGATACCGCCTGCACTCTGTGAAATGAGCGCACAGCGCTGCAGCGTCTCGAAAATACCATTGATACTATCCTCTGTCATACTGAGCAGGAAGCAGGAGGAGAGCTGGGGCTTGGGAGTTCCAGCGTTGAAAAGCGTAGGCGTGGCGTGAATAAACCAGCGCTCGCTCATCAGGTTGTAAGTTTCGATAGCGGCATCAATATCATTACCGTGTACGCCGACAGCCACACGCATGAAGAGATGCTGCGGACGCTCCACCACCTTGCCGTTCATACGGAGAAGATAGCTGCGTTCCAGTGTTTTGAAACCAAAGTAATCAAACTCAAAGTCCCGGTCGTAAATAATGGCAGCATCCAGACGCTCTTTGTTCTGCTGTACCAGCTGCTGAATCTCGTCACTGATCAGTCCGGCGCGGTCACCGGTTTTGGGATCAATGTAATGATACAGCGCATCTACAACCCTGGAAAAGGATTTGTCCGTTTCCTTGTGCAGGTTACTTACAGCAATACGTGCCGCCAGCAGGGCATAGTCGGGGTGAATGGTCGCCATGGTCGCTGCCGTTTCGGCAGCCAGATTATCGAGTTCGACGGTAGTTACACCGTCATACAGACCCATGATAACCTTTTTTGAGACCTCAATCAGGTTTACATAGTTTGTATCAAGATTGTACGTGAGTTTGCGGAGACGCGCCGTTATCTTGTCGAATGACACTTCTTCCTTGCGACCGGAACGTTTGATTACTTGCATCATGGTATGAAATGGTTTTTAAAGTTTTCCGAGCGTCGCGCCTTGCCCGGGGACAAGGCGCTGTATCGCTCTTAATGGTTATGCCGCCGTCTCCTCCTCAACACTTGCATCCGGCGCATTTCTTTTGACAGATTCAATACCGTTGTCGCGGCTTGCCTCACTCTCGTACATTTCGCTGCTTCCGATCACCTGGCCGTTACCTGCCTTCAGGTTGAAGTAGAACTTGCCATTTGAAGATGTGAGGCGTTCAAAACGCGCGTCATCGGTGGCGTTGTTTTTTACAGATTCTATACCGTTTTCGCAGGATGCCTTTGATGCATAGCCCTGACTAGCCAGAATGACCTGGCCATTGGTCGCCTTCAGATTGAACTGGAAGTCACCGTTTTTGCGCTGAGAGATAACAAATTTCCCCATCTTGTTGAATTTATAAGTTAGTGAAGTGCTTGTCAGAAGTCTGCCTCCATGGAAAATACCTGGTCCTCGCGTCTGGCCATAACTCCTGCCTTCTGGTAATCTCCAACGCGCTTTTCAAAGAAGTTGGTTTTACCCTGTATGGAAATCATGTCCATCCAGGGGAACGGGTTGGCTGTTCCGTAAACCTTGGTAAATCCAAGCGATAACAACAGGCGATCAGCCACAAATTCAATATACTGACCCATTGTTTCCGCATTCATACCTATGAGCGACACAGGAAGTGCATCTGTTACAAATTCTTTTTCAAACTCGACCGCCTCTGTGATAATATCCTTTACCTCCTGCTCTCCCGGTTTATTCTGGAGCATGGAAAACAGCAGACAGGCGAAATCAGTGTGCATACCTTCATCCCGGCTGATCAGCTCATTGGAGAAAGTAAGACCCGGCATCAGTCCGCGCTTCTTCAGCCAGAAAATCGAACAGAACGAGCCAGAGAAGAAAATACCCTCCACCGCAGCAAAAGCCACCAGCCGGTGCGCGAAGGTTGGAGCATTCTCTATCCAGCGAAGCGCCCACTCCCCTTTCTTGGCAACGCAGGGCAGGTTCTGAAGTGCATGGAACAGATAATCCTTCTCTTTGGGATCCCTTATATATGTATCTATCAGCAGAGAATACATCTCGGCATGAATATTCTCGATAGCCACCTGGAACCCGTAGAAGCAGCGGGCTTCCGGAATCTGAACCTCCCGCATGAAGTTCAGAACGAGATTTTCATTCACGATCCCGTCAGATGCCGCAAAGAAAGCCAGAACGTGCTTGATGAAATGCCTTTCATCATCGTTCAGTTTGGTTTCCCAGTCCACCAGATCAGGATTGAGATCCACCTCCTCGGCAGTCCAGAAAGACGCCTCGGCAGTCTTGTACATCTTCCACACCTCCGGGTACTTGATTGGAAGAATTACAAAACGATCCGGATTTTCAGCAAGTATCGTCTCGTTCATATTGCTGTATTGTTGTGCCATGATATGTTTTAACCGGTTGAAAAAGAGTTTAATATTTTCAAACAAAGCGATCCTTTCCCGGGTCCTCCGGAAAAAAAGGCTGACAATGAATGCGCTGATGATGCGTACGGAAGCAGATCGTCTCTAACAACCGGCATGAACCGGTCCTGATTTATCCAGCATAACTTTTCACAAGACGTACCCTGTACGGGAAGATATTATGCACTGTTACCAAAGGCAATCAATGCAATGCAAAAGTACAATAAATTAACACTGAAAAAATAGGTGACTTTTCCACAAAATGTTAATAATTTACACAAGTAATTGATAATCATATATACAATTAACCCTAAATAGTTTTCAACGATGTTGATAAGTTGTGTGGAAAATGTTGATTACATGTTAATAACTATTTACCCGGCCTGGCGGATTCTGCTCTAAAGGCTTCATAATGAAGAAGAACAGTAGCCGGATATCATGTGGATAAATTCCGTGCCCGCACTGTCTCCCAATTTTTTCGGACGGGATAATGCGGCCGGAAGCGGGAGGTACATGTAACAGAGCAATACCCTGTTGCCGCCCAAAACAAATGCGGACATCCCGCGTGGGAACATCCGCATTTGCTGAAAACTCCGGAGCCGGTGATTACTGCTTGCCGGCAACAACATCCATTCTGATCATATCGAAAATAATCTCCACAGCCTCCCTGAGCTGAACATCTTTTTTGCGGTCCTTGATCCAGCTTTCATTCCTGGCCTGACGGGAGGTGTCGCTTTCTATCTGCGGCATATCCGACATCAGGTTGCGCACGTTAAAGCCTTCTACCGGACTGAAGATATTGTCGAAACGCTTGGCTTCCTCGTCCATGCGGGTATGCCATGCATCGAATTTGTCTTTCTGCAGCGGATACACTGTCTGATCCTTCAGCTTGCGGATCCGGACAGCATTTTCGCCCACCTTTCTGAACGTGGGATCTGCATCCACCCTCGCGGCACTGTTGCGGCGCAGCTGATTCAAATCGGCAATTCTGTACACTTTCTGACTGTACTCTACCGGATCAATGGTGGTTGTCTCCAGCGGATAGTCATTCTCACTTTCACCGTTCTCCAGCAGGTTGTAGAAATCCGGCAATACGATATCCGGCTCTACCCCAACCAGCTGGGTGGTTTTGCCAGATACACGATAGAACTTCTGCATGGTCAGCTTGGTCTGCCCGAGCGGCTTTACCGACTCGTCCATTGTGGCGTTGTCCAGATCATAAAAACGCTGTACAGTGCCCTTGCCATACGTACGGGTTGATCCCACTATCACGGCACGGCCATAGTCCTGCAATGCAGCTGCGAGGATTTCCGATGCGGAGGCGCTCATCCCGTTCACCATCACTACCAGCGGCCCGTCCCACTGTACGCGGGAGTCGTTGTCGGTCATGATTTCCGGACTTCTGTTTCTGCTTTTGACCTGTACAACCGGCCCGTTTTCAATAAAGAAACCGCTCATTTGTACCACGTCGCGGAGCGAACCGCCACCGTTACCCCTCAGGTCGAGTATGATTCCTCTGACCTGCTCTGCCTTCAGCTTTTCCAGTTCCTTCTTCACATCAGCGGCACAGGAAGTAGCTCCTGCCGCAGTGAAATCTGCGTAAAACTTGGGGAGAAAGATATAGCCGATTTTGTCGGCGCCCTGCGCCTCTGTTCCCAGTATCAGCGATTTGGCCAGGCCCTCCTCCATAATTACCACATCACGCGTGATGGTAATGGTACGCTCTGTTCCATCAGCCTTCTGTACAAACAGTGTAACCTGCGTACCCTTGGGTCCGCGTATTTTGGACACCACATCGTCTATTTCCCAGCCCATGATATCCACAAACTCGCCATCGCCGGAGCCCTGGGAAACCTTCAGCACCACATCTTCAGCCTGAAGATCGCCCTGTTTCCACGCCGGACCGCCCGGGACAACTTCAGTTATTTTCGTTTTTTCGCCATCGCTCTGCAGACGGGCGCCAATACCCTCCAGTTTGCCCGACATCTGTATGTCGAAGTTTTCCTTTTCCTGCGGTGAGAAGTATCCCGAGTGCGGATCAAATACGTTGGTGAAGGAGTTCAGGTATATCTCCATGCGGCGATTGCGATCCAGCTTTTTCAGCCGCTTGAACCACTTGTCGTACGTATCAAGCACTTTGGCACGCATCTCGCTCTCCAGTGTGCTGAAGTCTTTTTTATCTCCCTTGAAGTCGGGCTTGTTCTGTTTTTCCTGCTCGTCACTGATCCGGTTGAGAACCTCGTATTTCATCCAGCTTACCCAGCGTGCGCGGAGTTCTGCATCGTCCTTCGCCCACGCAAGTTTGTCGCCGTCAGTCTCCAGTGCATCATTAACGGAATAGTCAAGCGGGGCAGCCAGTGCCTCCCCGTACCACGCCTGTGTTTTGTCAAGCGACTTCTCAAGCAGTTGTACAGACAGGTCAAAAAATGCGAAAGTACCCGCCTGCGCCTCGTCGTCGAGTTTCAACTCGAAGGCTGACAATTGGTCAATATCCTGCCGGTTGAAAAAACGCTTGCCTCCGTCAATGTCTTTGAGGTATAAATTGAATACCGACTTTGACAGGTTGTCATCTATGGGTTTGGGCTGAAAATGTACTCCGGACAAATGCCTGAGCAGTGCCTGCATCAGTGCTGCATCATGCTCGGGCGTACCGGCACCTGATGTGCTGAATGTTCGCTGTACAAGGAATGCCACTCCCAGTACCCCAAGAAAGGAGAAGAGGAGGAGCGAGGATTTCAATTTCATACTCGATGTGCGTGACTTAAGGTCGGCCTGACGCCTGACGCCAACTGGGAAATATTGCATGCTTTGAATTTTATCTCGCTTTGTGAACTGAGATGCCGGTTTAAACGCAAAAAACAGGCTTTTATATTTAACGGTTCAAATTTTTTGGACAAGTTTAAGATTTAGCCGACAAATGACACTCAAAGAAAAAGAAAATCCCGGATTCTTCACAAAAAAGAATCCGGGATCGGTTAATCAGGTGCCTGATAAAATACTCAGCTCAGATTGAGGTGCTTGATTGAGTAGTAGCAAATTGTGCCGAAACCAAACGACAACATGGAGTGGAACAGCACGAAGGCTGTGTTGCCTGTAGCGACACCGATGATGACTGCCGAAAGGAAGACCAGACTCATCACACCTTCTGCAATGGTTACCCAGGATATCTTTTTGGCCACGTAAGTCGCTTTCTTGAATGACTGCTTCTCCGTATTGATGCCATATTTGGGTGTACGCACAAAGGATGAGGCTTTTCCTCTCAGTCCTTCGATAACAGCAATGGCATTGTACAGAGAGAGTCCCATGGAAATTGGCATGAACGAAAGGAACAGTCCCCAGAAACGCACTTTTTCCCAGAAGGTGGCAGGTATGGAGCGGTTGAGTGCAGCCGTCACATTCGCTGTGTAGGATATACCGGCCACAGAGAAGAGACCCAGTACGGAGAAAGACAGGAAGTGGGTGGATATACCCAGCTCACTGAATGCGAAAGCCAGCGGGATACTGCTTACGGCAGCGATGAACACCCAGAGGAATACTCCGTAGGCGAGCAGCTGGCTTGTAGCATGGAGCTTTTGCATCATGTTGAGTCTGTTTCCACTTTCTTTCCATATCAGGTGAAGCAGTTTGCGGGCATTCTGTGCACCGCCCTTGTTCCAGCGGAACTGCTGACCTTTCAGCGCATTCATCTCTACCGGGAGCTCTGCCGGACTGCCGAGCTTCTCCAGGTACTGAATTTTGTAACCCATAATCTGTGCACGGAAGCTCAGGTCGAGGTCTTCGGTGAGGGTGTCACTCTGCCAGCCTCCCGCTTCGTCAATTACCTTCTTGCGCCACACACCCGCTGTACCGTTAAACTGGAGCAGCAGATTTCCGTAGGAACGGCCAGCCTGCTCAACAGTAAAGTGAACATTCAGCTGCAGTGCCTGCATTTTGGTCAGCATGCTGTAATCAGCGTTGATATGCTCCCAGCGCGTCTGAACAATACCCACCTTTTCGTTATCGAAATAGGGCATGGTTGTGCGCAGGAAATCGGGACGCGGGGTGAAATCCGCGTCAAAAATGGCAATAAAATCACCTTTTGCAAGAGGCATTGCCTCCTGCAGTGCGCCAGCCTTGTAACCCTGACGATTTACCCGGTGTATGTGTTCTATCTGAAAACCCTGCGCCTTGAGCGCTGCTACCTTGTTGGCGACAATACCGACTGTTTCATCGGTTGAATCATCCAGTACGTGTATTTCGAATTTGTCCTTCGGATACTCCTGCCTGGCCACATAGTCAATGATGCGCTCGGCAACATACATTTCATTGTACATCGGGAGTTGCACCGTAACGAAAGGCACGTCTCTGTCGGCAGTACCGTACTGGCGATAGGTAATCTCGGGATTCTCCCGGTGATACTTCTTGTACAGGTACAGAAGATGAAACTGCAATAACGCATAGAAGGTCACTGCGCTCATACACAAAAAGTATATGAACAGCATCAGGTAGCCGAAATCAACATAAGCCTGATACTCAAATGCCTCGTAAAGTGAATAAATGCCGAACATGATGTCTGATGATTGAGTTGTTTGATTCGATTGGTTTTGTGTTCACCCGGGATTTTATTCAAAGTCAGGAGTCTTCATCGAAAAAATCGCTGAATACCTCCCTGACAATAACTCCGATAATAATTGTACCCGCAAGTACAGTACCTCTTATGGTGCCCGAAACTTTGCTCCTGCCATGTACGCGCTTTCTGTACCGAACAGGAACTTCCTCACATCTGAGCCGCTTTTTGGCTGCCTTCACCTGCATTTCCACGGTCCATCCAAAGTTCTTGTCCTTCATACCCAGCGCCTGCAGACTGTCCCGGCGAATTGCCCGGAAGGGACCCAGATCGGTGAATTTCTGACCGAAGAACCAGCGTATGAGCGTTGGGGCAAGCCAATTCCCAAACCGCTGCGGGAGCGTCATGGCCCCCTTCTCCATCTTTCCTGTCATTCTGGAACCTATCACCATATCAGCCCTGCCCTCCGCTATCGGACGGACAACCTGAAGCAGATCTTCAGGATAGTCCGAGTAATCTCCGTCCAGAAACACCACAACATCCGGCTGTTCTGACGAAGGAAGGGCGCCAAGGTAACTCAATCCGCACAAACAGGCGTTGCCATACCCTCTCGACGGCTCAATTACCACCTCCGCACCTGCCGCTCTTGCCCGGTCGGGCGTTCCGTCTGTCGAACCGTTATCACAAACAACCACTCTGCCGACTATACCCGGGGGCAAGTCCCGGATAACCAGACCTATTGATTCCGACTCATTCAGGACCGGAATCAACACACAAATCTTCAGGTTCAGAGACTCCCACTCTTTCACGGGGCAAAGGTATGTACGGCAGTTAAGAAAACGTTAAAAATAACCGTTTGGTATGCGTTAAAGTTTTGTAAACGACAGGATTATTTCAATCAGGCATAAATATTTTTCTTAAAATGAATGGGCGCCGTTAAATGCCGGTGCCCATTCATTTTAAAGCCGACTTATCTGACGAGTGTCACATCGCCCTTGTAAAGCAGTTTCCGCCCGTCTATCAGGCTGATTTCAGCATAGTAAACAAAGACTGCCGGTGTCATCAGCCGTCCGTTATGGTAACCTGTCCAGCCATGCGAGGGATCGTTGGGCTGGAAGTTGGCATCTGTAAATACCATCTCACCCCACCGGTCAAATACCTGAAAGCGGTCAATCTGTGCAATCTGTTTATCGCTGGCATAAATGAGAAACACATCATTGTCGCCATCTTCCTTCCAGGGAGAGAACGCATTGGGAATGTAGATGTGCGGCTCAATATCTACCCGAATTACCACGTTATCGCGATCCTCGCAACCATCCTTGCTGATTATTCTGACGGTATATTCAGCCGTGCTGAACGGCTTTACATAGGGGGAAAGCCTGTCCTGTATACTGTTTCCCCTGAAATTGAGCCCCGTTTCAGGCGTCCAGATAATAGTGTCTATCAGCGAGAGCGGATACCCGGGAGGCAGGGCAGCATTGAGCCTCAGCGAGTCGCCAAGTTCCAGTTCAAATAAAGGCGGTATTGAAATGCCTGGATCAGGAGCACTCGGCACGGTTACGGTTTCCTCGTATTCGCAGCCATTGAGATCCTGAATGTAGAGGTTATAAATACCCGGAGTAATCTGTTCAAAGTCTATTTTCTCCACAAAGGTTTCACCCCCGTCTATGGAATAAAGATACGGACCTGTACCGCCCTTTATTTCTGCAAACCGGATTATTCCGTCGTTATCCCGGCATCCCGGTCTCTTCAGGTCAACCACAATATCGGTCGGAACATTGGTGTCGAGCAACACTTCCACGTCGTCAGTATTTTTACACCCTGTGGCAGTATTCGTCACCTGCAGGGTGTAGGTTCCCGGCTCATTGACAACCGGGTTAAGTGTGTTGTTTCCAGAGAGAATGCTTCCATTCAGTGTACTCCAGTTGTAAACGAAATTCTGTCCGGCAGAGGAACCGTTACCGTTGAGGGTCGCTTCCACGACTGTGCAGTTTAGCATCGGAGAAGGCCCCGCCTCGACAGCTGGCAACTGTATGTTGTCTGTTACCGTCACACTTTGCAGTGAAGAGCAGCCATTGACGGTGTTGAGCACAACCAGACTGTATGTTCCCGACTTTCCTGCCGTACAGTTCGGCCCCGATGTACCGACTATCTGACCGTTGGCGGTTGACCAGTTGTACTGTATGAATGGGCCCGACTGTGAGCCGCTGCCATTCAGCAATACCTGCGGGACAACACAACTGATTATTCCGGGTGTCGCGATGACGACAGCAGGAATCTGTGTATCCGTGTTTACTACGGCAACATCGGAGGACGTGCACCCGTTGGCTGTATTGGTCACAATCAGTGTATAGGTGCCTCCTGTACCCGCCACCGGAGAGGGTGTGTTGCCACCGCTGATGATTTGTCCGCCACCCGAAGCAAGCCACTGGTAGGTGAAGTTGCCTGTCTGCCCCACTACCCCGCCGCTTAACTGGGCCGTTGTCTGCGCACAGGTCAGCAGACCGTCGGCTCCGGCATTTACGACAGGGTGTACAATATCCTGCGGCACAGTGACCGAAGCAGTGGCAGTACATCCATTATTCAGATATGTGACGAGCAAGGTATAGGTACCCGGCTGATCTACAGCCGGATAAGCAGGATTAATCGGCTGAATGAAGTGACCGTTACTGGTGGACCACACATAGTCTGCATTCAGTGTACTACTTCCTGCGGGATTGAGTGATACTGACTGCGCGACACATGTCAGTGTGGCCGGAGTGGCAATCAAAGCAGCCGGATGGACCTGATCTTCCTGGATACTGACTGCATCCGAACTTGTACAGCCGTTTGTCAGGTTTTTCACGGTCATTGTATAAATGCCGCCGCTGTTCACAGTCGGGGAAAGCGTATTCGGGTTACCCGTAATATTCCCCCCGTTTGAAGCTGCCCAGGATACCGAATAGTTGTTTTGCGGAGTTTGTACTGCCCCCGAAAGTGTCAGCTGGGTAGCGGTACATGTAATCGTTCCTCCGGGACCGGCATCAGCTACGGGAGGAGCAATATCTTCACTCAGGGCAATGAAGGCAGTTTTGGTACACTGATTGCTCAAATCCGTAATCAGCAGCGTGTAGGTGCCCGGTTCGTCAACAAGCGGAGCAAGGGTCCCGGCCCCGCTGACGATGTGGCCGCCGTTAGTGGCTGTCCACTGATAGATAAAGTTGCCGCCGGTACTGGAACCCGATGCATTCAGGTTGAGAGAAACACGTTCACATGTGAGCGAAGGTGCTGCCGCGATGACTGCAACCGGCAGGTTGGGGGCCTGGTTAATCGTTACCGACGAGCTGGCGGTACAGCCATTCACGGGATTCGTTACAATGAGTGTGTAGATACCGGGCTGGTCAACCACCGGATCGGGAATGTTGGTAGCAGAAACAAATGAACCATTCGCGGTAGTCCACAAATAGGTCAGAGCAGGAGCTCCTGACCCCGAACCATTCAATCCCAGCGTCTGCTGCGCACAGGTCAGTGTTTGTTCATTACCCGCATCGGCCATGGGAGCTGCCAGATTTGCCTGAACAACAGCAGTTGCACTGGACGTACATCCGTTGGAAAGATTGGTGACAGTCAGGATGTAATTGCCAGTAACAGAAGCCTGCAATGTTGCACCGGAGAATACTTGTCCTCCGGGAGTCAGCCACTGATATGTATAACCTGCTCCGCTGGATGATCCTGCAGAACTGATACTCACTGCAGGAGCCGAACAGGTGATAATACCATTGGGTACTGCTGACGCCAGCGGAGGCGTCAGGTTGGTACCTACCAGCGCAACTGCAGTACTGGTGCAACCATTTTCGCCACTTGTAACGGCAAGCGTATAAAGGCCGGGGGCATTTACCACTGGTGCAGGGGTATTTGCACCGGTGAGAATATTGCCACCCTGTCCTGCAGTCCAGGAGTAGATTGTTCCTGAACCTGAGTTGCTGCTGCCCTGAATCATCAGATTGGGAACGAGACAGGTTATCTCCCCGCCGATGGCCGTAACTGCAGGCGGCGTGATGTTCTGCGAAATGGCGACGACATCACTTGCGGTACATCCGTTTGTTGTATTGGTTATCCGGAGCAGATAGGTGCCGGCAGTAGCTGTTGTCACAGACAGTGTTGTATCTGATCCGAGGATAGAGCCACCACCGGAGGCGGTCCATTGATACAGATATTCCGGACCCTGGGAGGAGCCGCTGCCAGTCAGCAGAATGGTATCAACCGAACAGGTAATCACAGCATCCTGTCCCGCATTCACCACAGGAGGAACTATTTCAGAGGTAACGCCTATCGTTACGGAGGCAGTACAACCGTTTGTTGTGTTGGTTACCTGCAATGTGTAGTTACCTCCGTGATTCACTACTGGTACAAGTGTATTTTCACCACTCACTATATATCCGGGCGGAGCCTGCCACTGATAGGTGTACTCTGCACCGATGGACGAGTTTAAGCCGTTCAGCGAGACAGTAGTATTGGCACAGGTAAGAACACCATCCGGTACCGCACTGGCCACCGGAGGCGTTGTATTGCCCGGAACTACCGCCGTATAAATGGTAGAGCACCCTCCATTGTCGGAGATGGTGACCGTGTAACTGCCGGCAGGGAGGCTGTTGAGATCCTCTGCTGTACTGCCATCCGACCACTTGTAGATGTACCCCGGGACACCTCCTGACACACTGATATCAACACTTCCGGCAAGTGGTGCGGCACAGGTTATTCCCTGAACTACTGCCGATGGTGTAATGGGATTGGGGGCAACCAGCGTAAATGTCTGGGTTTGTGTACAACCCGAGGCATCCGTTACGGTAAGTCTGTACTGACCTGGCAGCAGATTTACAGGATCAGGCACATTTCCGATGGGTGCAGGACCAGTCCAGCTGTAATTGTATGGCGCTGTTCCTCCGGTCACCGTGGTATTAATGGAGCCGTCGGCAGACAACGGACAAGCCGGATTGGAAGAGGTGGCACTGAGTGCCAGATTCGAAGCCAGCACATTTATCGCACCGGCACCGGCACCCGGGCATCCGAGTGAATCTATGACACTTGCGATCAGATACAACCCGGGCTGTGTGACGTGCAGGGTGTATGGATTATCAGTAATGTTGGTAATCGGACTTTGGTTGTTGTAGTTAAGCGAGTAAACAAGTTCGAAGGGCCCGGAGCCATTGAACGTAACCTGTATAGTTGCCGACTGACCCGGACAAAGCTGGGGAGCAGGTGGCAAAAGCTGCGCGATAGGCATCGGCGTCACATTGATTCTGGCGTAGGCAAGTTTTGTTTTGCCGCACGCATCCGTCACTGTAACGGTAAATGTGCTGCTCAAACTGACCGACGTTGTCATGGTTTGCTCTGTAGAACCCGTACTCCACTGGTAAGTATAAGGTTCTCTGCCGCCCTCCACATTCACCCCTACGGTCCCGAAACCATTTGGTCCGCATACATAAACTGTGTCAGCTACCGGTTTCATGGGTTGATAGTCCAGGATTGTAAGAACCTCCTGCGGGCGCAGGCACGAGCAGGGATTATTCAGCGTCAGGATAATAGTCTCTGCACCCTCCTCCAGCAGATCGTTGAGGATAGTTACCGGGAAGAGCACCTGATCCTGTCCGGCCGGAATTGTGATGCTGCCCGGAATAGGCACAAAATCGGATCCGGAGGTAGCTGTTCCGGTGATGGTGAAACCAACAGTCAGCGGATTGAGCAGATTGGAACTCAGTCGGTCAACCAGAATCTTTACATCCCCGCAGCCCTCCGTCACTTCACTGAGATTGGGATCATCATTGACAACCCATTTTATCGAGGCGTTACCGCCACCTGAAAACGAGCCCGCCTTCAGAAATACCGCTGAATCCCACAGGCCATCGCCGATATCAGCGATTGCCAGCTTGATATGGTACGTGGAACAGGGTATTACCTGTGCCACAGCCGTCATACGACGGGTAAATCCGTCAAACTCACATTCCTGAGGGCCGGGGCCCATGGCAGGCGGAACCGGCGGCACAGTACCTGTGAATCCTCCGTCATCGCAGTTGTCCAGGCCGGGAGGTGTATTGTGCACATACAATCCTGAGTTCGTAACGTGGTTGATGGTGTTAATTGTTATTGGCGTGGTGGTGGTAGGTATCACCGCCAGGTTCTGAGTGCCCGGAATACCGGGACCCGATATAAAGAACCCGAAAACATCATTGAACTGCGAATTCACATACTCACAGTACTCCTCGGAAGCAAAAACATATTCAAAGGATAAAAGAGCCTGCGTCGGGGTAAAGTCGAACTCAACCACTGCTGCATCGAACATTGGCCCCGATGAGATAGCTGCCAGATCGCTGTCGCTGTTTCCGGCACCACCACCACCGGCACCATCAGAACTGTTGGGGCCGGGTGCCACACCGATGTCGCCGGTTGCCAGTATCATACCAGTTTCAAAGCCAATGTTAGTCAGGCCGTTAAAAAACTTGCCAATCTGGTCGGCGCCGCCACTCAGTGTAACTCCGTTTACATCGAAACAGTCGCCGCCAATGAATACCTCTCTGATCAGCTCTTCCACCCCGGCACTTTCCACCTCGAGTACCGCCAGTTCGGCCAGATTCTGATTTTCCGATTCCGGCTGGCAGCTCAGACAACTCAACGAAACATAATGCCTGGGGGGATCACTTTCCTGCCACGAACAGGGGTAATGCATCCTGACCCTGGCGGTAGTGGAAACTGCCGTGAAGCTCAACGCATGTTGAACAGGAGACCATGACGACTGCAATGCGGTTGGCTCAATAATCGTGACATCGGGAATACACGAACCCAGTGCAAAATCCGGTGGAATAATCAATACATAACTTTCACCGGGCTTGAGATGCCTCAGCTCTACAGTCTGATTTTGTTCCAGGGCTGTGATTATGTAGCGGTTCTGACCGTCCTTGAAAATTGTTGTGTCTGTATCATCCGTCTTCTGAGCTAAAAGTAGAACGGGCATCATAAACAGTACACCATATAAAGAACGATTCAATGCGGTAAACATACGCGAAAAGGTTAAGTTAAATATTCGCTGTGGAATCAAACCGTTTTCATGGCTGAGGCTACCATGACAAAGGTATAGAATAATACCATTGAAAATAAAGTAAATGGCAAATATTCCGTAACTTGATTACCTGAAATCCGGATAACAGCCTCAAAAATGGTATTGACCGGCCACTTTGAAATAATTCATGACAACTTGTGTCAATATCAGCACACCCGCAGCAAGCCATACTGTTTTTTTGAAAAAATAGAGTCCGTAGCAGTATATACGGTCCCAGGAGGGAAAAACGGCTGTCAATAGTATTACATAAGCCGGTATAAGCCTGCAAAATGCCCTTTCCGGTAATCCGCCAATCAATACAAGATAAACCAGAGCACCACTCAGCAGCATACGGCGAGCCGGGTTTATCAGATCAGTTCTCCTGTACAAAAGGAGTAACAAGGGCAAAAGCACGCAAAACCAGGGGTGTGCGAGCGGATAAATAATATATAATAACCCGGGAGGGTCTGCTGCAACCGAAGTGGACCCTCCAGCTCCTGTGAAGCCGTCAAAACTCCAGGATGCAATCAACTCCGTCAGATTTTCCGACAGTACCGTCGCTGCTGTGAATGTAATTGCAGGGAGCATTGCAATAACCCTGTGCCACAGGTTCTTTCGTCCTGAATTCATCAGTGGAAGTTGCAATGCAACCGGCAACAGCAACCCCGCCAGACGGATATCGAAAAGAAGTGCAGCTGTTCCGGATAGCAATAACAGGAGCATCCAGCTGTCACCACCCTTATCCATCAGTTTGACGGCTGCGTATAATGCGCCAACCGCGAGCAGCAAACCTGAAAGATACACTGTTGACAACTGTGACGCCAGTAGAGCGGGTGACAGCGCCAGAAAAATCCCTGTGAACCACAGTCTGCTGTCGGCACGTGAGCCGTAAGCTGTAAGCCCCGTGAGCCGCTCTGCAAGCAGCAAAACCAGTGCATACAAAAACCCGGATATCCATCCCCCGCCAGAAACCAGAAAACTGGCTGCCGTTGCAATACCAAGCAACAAAACAACAGTGCCGTGTGATATCCTGAATACCATGGATGCAAATATAAAGGGGTATCCGGTTTTTCACCTGATACCCCTTGTCAGTCGGAGATGAAGTTTATATTACCTCACCAGCGTAACATCGCCTTTCAGCAGCAATTTCTGGCCATCAATCCGTTTTATTTCTATGTAATAAACGAACACACCCGGCAGCATGGTTTCTCCTCCGTGTGCGCCATCCCAGCCGTATGCGGGGTCATTTGGCTGGAAATTGGACGCTGAGAACACCATTTCACCCCAGCGGTCGTAGATCTGAAACTGGTCCACCTGCAGTATCTGTTTGTTGTCAGCGAAAATCATGAACACATCATTCTCACCATTCTGATCCCATGGAGAAAATGCGTTGGGAACATAAATTTTCTCCTCGTTGTCTACACGAATCAGCACACTGTCCCGATCTTGACAGCCATCTTTGCTGATAACGGTAACCGTATATTCGGCCGAGCTGAAGGGTCTTGCCGTTGGCCGGAGCATATCCTGCACGCTGTTGCTCTCGAATGAAAGTCCCTCGGCAGGCGTCCAGATTACCTGCTCTACCAGTGAAACAGGGTAGCCAAACGGAAGTGCAGCATTCAGTACCATTGAATCCCCCAGCTCCAGCTCAACGTACGAAGGCAGTGCCACATCAGGTGCCGGCAATTGCGGCACAACGATATTTTCTCTGTGTTCGCAACCATTCGCATCCTGGATGAACAGACTGTATGTGCCCGGCGTGATACCCTCGAAGACAACTTTCTGCATGAAAGTCTCTCCACCGTCAATGGAATAACTGTACGGGCCGGTGCCTCCTTTCACCTCGAGGAAGCTGATAATTCCATCGTCACCCTTGCAACCGGGACGCTTCAGATCAAGTACGATATCCGTGGGTACATCAATACGTACACTCACTGTGTCCGAGTTCTTGCAGCCGGTAATCCGGTTGGTAACCAACAGGGTATAGAGTCCGGCTTCATCCACCTCGGGTGTCAGCGTGGTTTCTCCGGAGACAATATTTCCGTTGCTTGTAGTCCACTGAAACAGACAATTCTGCAGAGACGACTTTGTACCATCCAGCACGACAGTTTCCTCCAGACAGTCCAGCATCAGGGACGCGCCCGCATCTGCATCGGGAACCCGTATATCGTCACGCACGTTGACAGAATCCTGCGCAGTACAGCCATTGGTGGTATTGCTCACCTTCAGCAAGTAAGTGCCGGGACGGCTAACTACACAATTATTGCCGGAAACGCTCTCGATACGACCGTTGGTGGTCGTCCAGAGATACTCAATATGTGCGCCGGATTGAGATCCGCTGCCATTCAGTGCTATCTGGGGTTGACGGCACGTGATTGTGTCCGGTGCCGCAATGGCAACAACAGGAGTCTGCAAGTTTGACAGTACAATCACTTCATCGGAGGCTGTACAGCCATTGACAAGATCGGTAACGACAAGTTTGTAAATGCCGGGAGCATTTACCGCAGGACTGAGCACATTGGCCGGCGGAATAATCGAGCCATCAGTTGTACTCCACTCGTACTGATAACTTGAATTCGGAACCGCAGCCGCCTCATTCAGGGTAATGGTGGCTGCCTTGCAGTCAATGACGGCATTGGCTCCGGCATTAATTGCCGGATAATCAACATTCTGTGGTACTGTAACGGTCGCAGAAGCAGTGCAACCGTTACTCAGGTAAGTTACCAGCAGGGTATATGCACCGGGCTTGTTCACCTCGGGCATATCGGGATTAATCGGTTCAAAGAAATGGCCAACATCGGTAGTCCATAAGTACTCTACATTCCCGGTACTGCTTCCGCCGGGACTCAGCCTTACAGACTGCACTTTGCAAGTAAGGGTATCCGGCTCGAGTATGACAGCATCAGGATGAACCTGATTTACCTCCACACCGACGGTATCCGAACTTATACAACCGTTTTCATGGTTTTGGACGATTATTTCATAGATGCCTCCGGCACTGACGGTCGGGGCAGGTACATTAATTGTGTCTCCAGCCGGTGTCAGCCAGAATGCAGACCAGCTGTTCGAGGCAGACTGTACGGAGGCGGAAAGTGTAACCTGATCATTTGCACAGGTGATCGCTGCGGCCGTTCCGGCATTCACCACCGGATATAGAATATCTTCTTCAACTACCACCGATGCAGTCTGTGTGCAGCCGTTTTCCGGATTGGTGACGAGCAGCGTGTATATTCCCGATTTGTCAACCTGAAGGGCCAGCGTGTTGGCGGCGTCTTCAATCGGACTGCCATCCGGAGAGGTCCACTGGTAAGTGAAACCGGCGCCTGTACTTGTACCAGTTGCATCCAGCATCAGTGTAGTCCTTTCGCACGTAAGCGGGGGTACCGGAGCAATTAGAGCTGTCAGCGTATTGGGCGACTGTGTAATAGTTACAGCTGATGCAGCAACACATCCATTTACGGTATCCGTCACCATCAGCGTATAAACGCCTGGCATGCTTACCTGAGGATTCAGTACCTCGGGGAGCGGGGGTACATTGCCGGGAACCAGCCACTTGTAAACGATTCGCGGGCCTGTGCTTCCCGATCCCTGCAACTCATATACCGGCGTCTGACAGGTCAGCATGGCGCCAATGCCGGCATTGGCATCAGGAGCTGTTATGTCATGTGTGACTGTTACTTCATCAACAGATATACAACCGTTAAGCAGGTCGGTGACCGTAACTGTGTAGGCGCCTGGCTGGTTTGTCCACACCGCACCATTTACTTCAAATACCGGACCACCCCACTCTACTTTGTAACGCGGACCCGACGGCAGACCTGCTCCCCCAAGTGGCAATTCGGGCGTTTTACAGGTCAGAACCGTATCCAATCCCGCATCTGCTGGCGGAGGTGTAACATCCTCAGCGATAACCACTGAAGCGGTCTGACTACAGCCGTTTGTCTGATTGGTCACGGTCAGCGTATAGGTTCCAGGCTCATCTATCCGTGGCGAAAGTGTACTGATTCCATCCAGAATATGACCGCCGTTGGAAGCAGCCCACTGGTATGTGAAGTTTACGCCGGCACTGGATCCGGCAGCATTCAGTATTCTTTCAGTCGTGTCGCAAGTAAGTTGCGGGACACTGGCAACTACAGCCACCGGATTATTGATTGACTGTGTAATGGTAACCGCCGATGTGGCAATACAGCCATTTTCAAGGTTTGTTATCATCAGCGTATAAACACCCGGAACACTTGCCAGGGGATTCATCACATCGGAAGGCGTCGGGGCACTGGCGGAGCCAAACCATTTGGGCTGGAACTGCGGGCCCGTACTTCCTGTACCTTGCAGGGTGAACTGCTGCGAAGTACATGTCAGAACACCTCCCTGACCTGCATTTGCCAGTGGTGCGGTGATGTTCTCTGAAACAATCACGGTATCTGTAGAGGAACATCCGGTCTGTGTATTTGTAACCGTCAGGACGTATGTTCCGGGCTGGTTAGCCCAGATAGTTGCGCCTCCCTGGTTCAATTCAGGTCCACTCCACTCATAATTATAGCCCTGTACTGGCTGATTACTGGTATCCCCAATCAGCACCTCAGGTACCGAACAAAGAATGACAGCATCCTGGCCTGCATTAGCGGACGGCAGGGTAATTTGCTGCGGCACATAAACAGACAAACTGTTCGTACAGCCGTTGACACCATTGGTCACCTCGAGCACGTAAGTACCGGGCTGATTGACGGTCACATTGGGAATATCAGACATGGAAATTATGCCCGGTCCGCTCCAGTGATATGAGAAAGACGTACCGGTCGAGGAGCCGGCCGAATTCAGTACTGTCTCGGTAATCACACAATTCAACTCACCCGGTGTTGAAATTTTCACTTCCGGACGTTCCGTATCGGGCGAAACCATCACCAGGTCCGAGGCTGTACAGCCATTCGCCGGATTGGTAACGATGAACATATATACGCCCGGAGCATCAACGACCGGGTTGGGGATATTGGATGGCGGTACAATTGACCCGTCGGAGGTAGTCCAGTCATAGGTTAAATCCGAGGCTCCTGAACCGGTTCCGTTCAGCACAATGGATGACTGTGTGCAGGTGAGCGTGCGCTGTGCGCCTGCGTCTGCAACCGGGGCTGTCTGGTTGGCCGTAACCAGAGCCGTTGTGCTGGCAGTACAGCTGTTTGACAGGTTCGTCACCGTCAGTTTGTAGGTACCCGGCACAGTTGCATCCATCGAAGGACCGACGATCATTTGTCCTGAAGGTGTCTGCCACTGATACATGTGATTTGCCAGATTGACTGCATCAATATCAACGGCCGGATTATTACAGGTAATTGTGCCTTGTACCGTTGCTGAGGCTACCGGAGGAATTATATCAGTGGTTACAACAACTTCCGCAATACTTGTACATCCGTTATTGTCATCTGTAACGGTGACGGTGTATATTCCGGGAGCATTAACCACAGGAGTTCGGGTGTTCTTTCCAATCAGGATATTGCATTGCGGGCAACCGCTCCATGCATAATTACGGCCTGCCACTTCAACGGTATCGCCATAAATCAACACGTTCGACATGATGCAGGTAATCTGCCCTCCTCTGACTCCGGGAACAGGCGGATTGTTGTCAAGAGAGACCTTTACATTGTCTGTTGCAGAACAGCCGTTAGCCGTGTTGGTAGCAGTCAGTGTATATGTGCCAGCTGAGGCAGTTGCCACTTCGAGCGAGGCATCGGAACCAATAACGGACCCTCCGGCAGATGCTGTCCAGCGATATACCATATCAGAACCAGATGCAGACACACTGCCTGCCAGTGTGACTGTATCCGTGCGGCATGTGATGGTGGCATCTGTTCCGGCACTGACTACCGGAGGAACGACATCGGGCACTACAGGCACTGTGACCCCGGAGGTACAGCCATTGATCGTATTGGTTATCACAAGGGTGTAACTGCCCCCCTCATCAATCACTGGCGCGAGCGTATTTGCACCACTCACGATATGCCCGGGCGAGGCAGTCCACTGATAGGTATATTCAGTTCCGACAGACGAGGCGGAAGCATCCAGCGAAATAATGCCCGTCACGCACGTAAGCGTGCCTGCAGCCTCTGCATTGGCCACCGGGAGCACAGTATTGCTCGGTACAACTGCCGTGTAAATGGCCGAGCAGCCACCCTCATCCGAGATGGTAACCAGATAGCTGCCTGCGGCCAGATTGTTTATATCCTGAGCAACGCTGCCATTCGACCAGTTATACTTGAAAGGAGGAACCCCGCCTGTCACATTCAAATCAACACTGCCGGCCAACGGTGCAGAACAGGTGACGCCCTGAACAGCAGCAGAAGGCGTAATGGCATTCGGAGCCACCAGCGCCAGACCCTTTGTCTGGGTACAGCCCCAGGAATCTGTTACTGTAACATTATACTGCCCCGGAAGCAAATTCATCGGGCTCGACATATTTCCTATGGGCGTACTGCCTGTCCAGTCATATTTATAAGGAACAGCACCGCCCGAAGCGGTAACGGTAATCGTTCCGTCTGTTGAAAGGGGGCAGGAAGGATTGGTGGATACTGCGTTTACTGCCAGATCTGAGGGGACCACATTGACAGATCCTGTTACAGTACCAACACATCCCAGCGCGTCAACTACACCGATTAGGGTATAAACTCCCGGTTGACTGGCTTGAAAAAGATACGGGTTGCCACTCACACCTGCAATCGGTGTCTGGTGGTCATCATTCAGGGTGTACTGTAGCTGGAAGGGACCCTCGCCGGTAATATTTACCTGGAGCGATGCCACCTGTCCGGGGCACAGCTGCGGCACTGTAGGTAAAAATTTGGCACTTGGCGCAGTTGTCACATTAATCCGGGAATAAGCTACCGCTGTCTTTCCGCAGGCGTCCGTCACAGTAACTGTATAGGTATTGCCGGCGCTCACTGTGGCTGAAATAGTTTCCTCCGTATCGCCCGTACTCCACTTGTAGGAGTATGGCATCTGTCCTCCTTCAACGCTCACCCCCACTGTTCCCAGGGCACTCGGTCCACAGACTGAAACCGTATCGGATTTGACAATCAGCGGCTTCTGGTCAAGGATTGTCAGAATTTCCTGAGGATGCAGGCACGAGCAGGCGTTGTTCAGTGTCAGGATAATGGTTTCAGTACCCTCAAGCAGTACATCCGCAGGGATAGTGACCGGAAAAAGTACCTGCTCCTGTCCGGCCGGGATAGTGATACTGCCCGGAATAGGGGTAAAATCGGAGCCGGACGTGGCTGACCCTGTTATAGTAAATGGTACAGTCAGCGGATTGGCGAAATTGGCGCCAAGCCTGTCAACCAGAATTTTCACATCACCGCAGCCCTCTGTTACTTCACTGAGGGCCGGGTCATCGTTCACGACCCACTTGATAGATGCGTTTCCGCCACCGGCAAATGAACCGGCTCTCAGAAATACCGCTGAATCGAAAAGGCCATCACCAACATCCGCAATAGCCAGCTTGATATGGTATGTAGAGCAGGGAACAACCTGTACAGTGGCCGTCATACGACGCGTAAATCCGTCGAATTCACACTCCTGAGTAGCCTGACTCAGCGATGGTGTAGCCGGCAACAGGCCTCCTGAAATTCCACCATCCTCGCAGTTGTTTCTGTCTTCTCCGGGAGGTGTATTGTGGACATACAGCGCCGAATTGGTGATATGGTTAATGGTATTGATGGTAATGGGGACCGAATTGCCAATAGTAGCCAGATTTTTGGCACCGTTTATGCCCGGACCCGATATGAAAAATCCAAAAACATCATTGAACTGTGTATTCACATACTCACAATACTCCTCTGAAGCGAATACGTATTCGAAGGAGAGCATTGATTGTGTAGGGGTGAAATCAAACTCAATCGTACTTACATCGTACATCGGTCCTGTAGCGATGGTAGCCAGATCCACATCTGTGCTGCCATTACCACCACCTCCTGCACCATCCTGATCGTTGGGGCCGGGAGCAACACCTATGTCACCTGTTGCAAGCATAATTCCGCTGTTAAAGCCAATGCTGGTAGCTCCGCTGGCAAATTTTCCAATCTGATTGCCTCCGCCATTCATTGTAATATTCGTTACGTCGAAGCAGTCACCGCCGATAAATATATCTTTGACAAGTTCTTCCAGACCAGCATTCTCCACTTCGAGTGTGGTGTACTCTGCCAGCACCGAAGCAGTTTCCTTCATGGGGCAAGTGAGGCAACTCAGAGATACATAATGCCTGGGCGGACTGTTGCCTGGCCAGGTGCAAGGATAGTGAAACCTGACCCTTGCAGTTGAAGAGGTAGCCTTGAGGCGAAGTGAACGCAGTTCAGATGAATAGGAAATCTGGATGGCAGTAGGCTCGATAACCGACATATCGGGGAGACAGTTGCCGGTTGCGAAATCAGGGGGGATAACGAGGACATACGCCTCTCCAACCTGAAGTTGTTTGAGTTCAATGATTTGATTTTGATTCTCGGCCGAGATAACATAACGTTTCTGACCGTTTTCAAGTACTTTTATGGCTACCTCCGCCGGCTTCTGGGATGAAAGAACGGCTGGGAATAATGCCAGGGTGAAAAACAATGAATGCTTCACTCGGGTAAACATAGGCGGGAAAAGTTTAAGGTAATGATAGTTGCTGAAAAAAACCGTTTTCATGGCTTGGCACATGAAGCGTGCGGTTTATAGACAATTACCTCATGGATTAAAGCATGCAGACGATATTGCATCGGATGCACCGGGAAACCGAATGGATTAAAGACAGATTAACGACAAAAAAAAGAAAATAGTTCCAGAAGTCCTGCAAAATATTTCAGACAATGAAACGAATGCAGAATAATCTTGGTATGCAATTTTTTCAAAATTTGTCAGAGATGCGGAGCAAAATTAGGAACACCGGCAAACAAGTGCAGTGATTTTGGTCACTCTTTTCCGGTTGATTTAACGAAAACATTGCCAAATTTACGGAACGGCAGTTTTCAACGGGAGAAAGGCGTAAATTTGCACCGAAATAATACCCGTTCAGTAACCCATTTTTTGATGGACAGTGATTCGCTACTTCACACGAGAAAAAAGAAAGTTGATCCAGTTAACAGAACCGGATCCGGGTTGCTGGGTGCATCTGTCGCCCCCGTTCAACCCCGAT